>JABZFQ010000245.1 GCA_014237365.1 Desulfobacteraceae bacterium
TCATCCAGGTTGTTTAAGAGGTATTGCATATCCATTTTTAAAACCGGATGAATGAATTTTGGGTTTATATCACAAATAGGTTTTAATACAAAGCGTCTTTTGTGCATTTCAGGATGAGGAATTATAAGTTCCGATGAATTTATCACAATATCATCATAAAAAATTATATCCAGATCTAAAATCCTGGGGCCATACCTGATTTGGTCTTCAGTGCGTCTTGCATCTTTTTCGATTAATTTCAGTTCATATAAAAGCTGAAGTGGGTCAAGAGTGGTTTCGATTTTTACCACGGAATTAACAAACCAATCCTGATCAGTGTAATCAACGGGCTCGGTCTTGTAAAAATTCGATTGCCAGGTTATGATAGATCTGCCGGACTTTGTGAGCTCAGATATACCTTTCCGGCAGTTTAATAATTTGTCTCCAATGTTGGAACCAATAGAGATATAGGCAGTATGTTTTTCCATTTCCATTTAGAATCCAATGGCTCGAATCCTCTCTATAACTTCCTTCATCCTTTCCTTGCCGACAGTCAGCGCCATCCTGACATACCCCTCACCGGCAGATCCAAACCCATTTCCGGGTGTTACAACAATACCGCCCTTCAAAAGGAGATGGGTTGTAAATTCCGCAGAAGTATATCCTGTTGGAACTTCTACCCATACATAAAATGTTGCTCGCGGTTTTTCTGCTGAAAGTCCAAGACCAATCAGTCCATCAACAAGCACGTCCCGTCGCTTGGAATACTCCCTGTTCATCTTTTCCACACAGGCCTGATCCCCTTCCAGGGCAGCTATGCCTGCAATCTGTATGGCCTGAAATGCACCTGAATCAATATTGCTCTTTATCTGACCAAGGGCCTGAATCACCTCTGCCCTGCCGACTGCGAACCCAATGCGCCATCCCGTCATGTTATATGTTTTTGACAGAGAATGAAATTCTATTCCCACATCTTTTGCGCCATCAATTTCAAGAAAACTTATTTGCTTGTAACCATCGAATGCCATCTCAGTATATGCAGCATCATGACAGATAATAATATTGTGCAATTTTGCAAATGCAACAACCTTTTTAAAAAAATCTTCGTCCGCCACTGCGGATGTTGGATTATTGGGGTAGTTAATAAACATCATCTTTGCCTTGCCGGCAATCTCTTCCGGAACGGCATCAAGATCGGGAAGAAAATTATTTTTCTTTAACAAATCCATAAAATATATCTGACCACCGGCAAATTTAACTCCTACATCATAAACCGGATACCCAGGGCTTGATACAAGAGCAAAATCATTATTATTGATAAATGCAAGGGGTATATGAGCAATTCCCTCCTTGGAGCCAATCAGCGTTACAACTTCCCTGCCAGGGTCAAGCTCTACGTTAAATCTTCGTTTATACCATCGGGCGACGGTTTTGTTAAACTCGTCCATGCCTGTGTATGAAGGATACTGGTGATTTGCAGGATCCAGAGCCGCCTTGTTCAATGCTTCAATTATATGCGGAGGTGTCGGCATATCCGGATCGCCGACACCAAGATCAATAATATCTACGCCCTTTTTTCTAACTTCTTCTTTTTGCCTGTCTATCTCCTTAAAAAGATAGGGCGGTAAATTTTTTAATCTGTCTGACTTTTCAATTCTGATCATATACTTTTTATTCCTCTATGTAACGGTTTACAGTTCACAGTTTACGGCTGATCAATATCCAAAATGCTTCAGTTAGGAACGTGGACGAATTAACTTCCGCAAGCAAGCGCACAGATTTGGGTCGAATTTGTTTGATCTCAGATCACAAAAGTTGATGGAATAGCTTACCTATTTCAATATTTTTGGGATTTGAGATCGGACAAAGGCAGCCTGAAGCTGTGATGCATAGTTGCGGAAGTTATTTAGTCCCCGTTCCTGCATAGTTCATTGAAAAAAGTGTGAAGCATAAACCGACAACCGTTAACTGTAAACCGTAAACTTTTCCCTAACCCTTCAATGCATCTTCCCGAAGAAAGCCCTTATAAATGATACGGGCATCGCCTTTAAGAAAAACATCGTAAAATCTTCCATCATTTTCTTTAAAATAGATATAAAGATATCCCCCGCCTCTTGTGATAACCTTTACAGGAGACTTTCCTTTTGATTTATAACGCATTACAATAGCGGCTGCAACTGAACCGGTCCCGCATGCCAGGGTTTCATCTTCTACCCCTCGCTCATATGTTCGAATTGATATGGTATTATCATTTCCGGCGCATATGAAATTTACATTTGTTCCAGCAGGTGCATAGCTGTCATGGAACCTTATATCTCTTCCTGTCTTTACTACCTCCACATCATCAATATCACCAACAGTGATAACCACATGCGGAACTCCTGTATTTACACTGCTAACCTGCATGGAACCATTTCCCAGCTCAAGATTATAATCTGTCTTGAGATCAATGGGGTCCGGCATTTTTATTTTTACCTGGTCGTTTTCGACCATAGCTGAAACAATACCGACTTTTGTCTCAAAAGATACTTTTGTTCCTGAAATCCCGTTTAAATATGCAAAGCGGGCAGCACATCTTGCTCCATTCCCACACATTTCAGCAGTGCTTCCGTCAGAATTAAAAAAACGCCACTTGAAATCAACGTTTTCAGATTTTTCCACAAGTATAAGGCCGTCAGCACCAACAGACATTTTTCTGCGGCAGACCCTTACAATAAAGTCCTGCAAATTATTTTCGTCAACAACTCTATTTCTATTATCAATAATAATAAAGTCGTTGCCGCTTCCGCTCATCTTGTAGAAAGTAATTTGATCCATAGATTGGTTATTGGTTATTAGGGGCAAACAGGTTTTTATAGAAACGGCGGTATAGACTCCCCTTCAATTAAATCTTCATAATTCTGCCTCGCCCTGACAACATGGAACTCGTCATTCCTTACCATAACCTCGGCCACCTTAAGCCTTGAACAATAGTTGGATGACATGACAAAGCCGTAGGCACCGGCGCTCATCACCGCGAGAAGATTCCCCTGCCTGAAATCGGCAATTCTTCGATCAACAGCTAAAAAATCTCCTGTCTCACAAATAGGCCCCACAACATCGGCAACTATTTGTTCGCCCTCAAGCTCAACAACAGGCATAATGGCATGAAATGCGTCGTACAGACTAGGCCTGACCAGATCATTCATTCCTGCATCAACTATAACGAATTCCTTTGCCTTTCCCTGCTTTCTGTAAAGAACCTTGGCAACAAGTATTCCCGCATTCCCCACAACAACCCTGCCAGGCTCCAGAATAAGTTTTACGTGCATATCTTCAATTGCCTGTATAATTGATCCGGCATACTCATCGGGATACGGAGGTGATTCATTATCATAGGTTATTCCAAGGCCCCCACCCATATCAAGATATTTGATATCAATATTGAGCCCCCCTAGTTCGTTTATCAGCGCTTTTATACTATTAAGGGCATCTTTAAAAGGTTCTGCTTCTGTAATCTGCGATCCTATGTGGCAGTCAATACCAATAACGTCAATATTCTTAAGCTCTCCGGCAATCTTATAGCATTCAATTGCAGCTTCGGTATTAATTCCAAACTTGTTTTTCTTAAGTCCGGTCGAAATATAAGGATGGGTCTTTGGGTCAACATCAGGGTTGACTCTAATGGCAACAGGAGCTTTCTTTTTTAATAACCTTGCCCTATCGTTTATAATCTCAAGTTCTTCAAGGGACTCAATATTAAACATAAGTATTCCCTCGCTAAGAGCATAATCAATCTCATCCTTGCGCTTTCCAACACCGGAATAAACTATTTTTTCCGGGGTAATACCGGCTTTCAAACCACGAAAAAGCTCACCGCCTGAAACAATATCAAGGCCGCCTCCAAGATTTGCAAAAAGTTTTAAAACTGCCAGGTTAGTATTTGCTTTTGCAGAAAAACACACAAGCCTGTCTGTACCATCAAAGGCATCATCAAATGCAAGAAAATGACGCTTCAAAGTAGCATGGCTGTATAAATAAAAAGGAGTACCCACCTTTTCTGCAATCAACTTTATAGGAACATCTTCGCAATACAGCTCATTATCACGGTAATTAAAATGATGCATAAGCCACCTGTTAAGTGACGGTTTACGGTTGTCGGTTTACGGTTAGGAACGTGGACGAATTAACTTCCACAAGTAGGCGCACAGATTTGGGTCGAATTTGTTCGATCTCAGATAACAAAAATTGATGGAATAGCGAGCTATTTCAATATTTTTGTGATTTGAGATCGGACAAAGGCGGCCTGAAGCTGTGATGCATAGTTGGTGAAGTTATTTCGTCCACGTTTCTTAGCCTGTTAATAAGTGAAATCAACCATATCGGAGTCTTTGCCCATCACTCCGCTGGTTGTATAAACAACGACTTTATAGATGTACCTGCAGCCCTTTTGCAGAATTTCATTATACGTTATTATATCCTTTCCTGTGCTTTTGGCTTTAATTGGAATATCAGCAATGCGCTTAAAGAAAACAGGACAATTTAAACATTCGGATTCTGAAAAAGGTTTTTTTGATCTATATATAACAAAACCTGACAGGCCTGATTTAACATTTCCTTTTACTTCCGGAATAGTCCAGGTCAGCTTAAGATTGTTTCCATCTAAACTATAACTCAAATCATTTACTACAGGAGGCTTTTCTTGGTGCTGTGGTTTGGGGGGAGCTTTTTTGCCGCATCCGGACAAAAAAATAGAAAAAACAACTATTATTAAAACTTGGACAATAATGTTTCTGCAACAAAAATTATACATCTAATTCTTCAACCTCAAGCTTAATGTCCCCCTTAGCCAGCTCAATAGCGGCCTTGACATTTTTCGTGGCAGTTCCACCAGAAGATTTTCTTCTGTTTATCATCTGCCTCGTGATTAAAATATCAAAAACATCTTTTTTAAAAAGGGACGAAAATGACTCTAACTCCCTTAAAGTCATTTCATGAAGCTCTTTATTCTCATTGATAGCGCAACTTACAACTTTGCCAATGCAACTATGAGCTTGTCGAAATGGCATACCCTTAGTAACAAGATAATCTGCCATATCAGTAGCATTTAAAAATCCTCTGGACGCGGCTTCAAGCATTGCTTCCTTTTTTATTTCAATATTAGGAAGCATTTTTATATAAATTTCCACACAAGCTTTTAATGTATCAACAGCATCAAACAAAGGCCCCTTATCCTCCTGCATGTCACGGTTATAAGCAAGGGGTAATGATTTCATAATACTTAAAAGCGCTATTAAATCTCCAAAAACACGACCAGTTTTTCCGCGTACCAGCTCCGGCACATCAGGATTCTTTTTCTGGGGCATAATGCTGCTTCCGGTTGAAAAAGAATCAGGCAACTCAATAAAACCAAATTCTGATGATGACCATAAAACAAGCTCCTCGGATATCCTGCTAAAATGCACCATGCAAAGACTTGCAGCCGCCAAAAATTCTATTATAAAATCTCTGTCAGACACAGAATCTATACTGTTTGCAGATACCTCGGAGAAACCAAGAAGTTTTGCCGTATATTCTCTATTGATTGGATATGTTGTTCCTGCAAGAGCTGCGCTGCCAAGCGGCATTATATTTATGCGTTTTAATGCATCCCTAAACCTGTCGCAATCCCTTGAAAACATCTCATAGTATGCCATCATGTGGTGAGACAATAGAACAGGCTGCGCTCTCTGTAGATGAGTATAGCCCGGCAGAACAGCATCTATATGGACTTTTGCAAAATCAACAATCAACTCTCTAAAGCTGATAAGATTCTTTAAAATATCTAAAGTCTTGTCTCTCAGATACATACGCACATCAAGAGCTATCTGGTCGTTTCTGCTCCTGGCAGTATGGAGCTTCTGGGCCACCTTTCCTATATCCTGAAGAAGCCTTGATTCAATATGCATATGTATATCTTCCAGGCTGTCATCAAAAAGGAATTCCCCTCTCTCTATATCCCTTTTTATCTTTCCAATGCCCTGAATCAATAATGAAGCCTCTTCCTCTGTAATAATAGACTGCCTGGCAAGCATTCTGCAGTGAGCGATGCTGCCTTCGATATCATAAGAATAAAGCCGTTTGTCTATATTAATCGAAGATGTAAATGCTTCTACAAGTCTATCTGTTCTCTCGGAAAATCTTCCATTCCAGAGCTTTTCAGACATATATAACCTCTTTCGCAGGTGTTCACAGGTTCAGGGTTCAGGGTTAGTGGAAGTTATTTCGTCCACGTTCCTTAACGAAAAAAAGGTAATCTCCTGAACAGTTACAAGGCCAGACTACTTATTTAGCATATTCTGAATACGCAATCTCAACGCATTAAGGCGTATAAAGCCTTCAGCATCTTTCTGGCTGTATACACTGTCGTCTTCAAAAGTGGCAAAATCCTCTTTGTAAAGAGATTCATCGGATCTACGGCCAAGTATACGACAGTTCCCCTTATATAGTTCGACACGTACAACTCCGGAAACATTTTTCTGTGTCATGTCTATCATATTCTGCAGGAGCTTCATCTCAGGTGAAAACCAGAAACCATTATAGATTATCTCAGAATATTTTGGTATAAGTGAATCTCGAAGATGCATTACTTCTCTGTCCATGGTAATCGACTCGACAGCCATATGTGCAAGCCTCAAAATAGTGCCGCCGGGAGTTTCATATACACCGCGGGATTTCATACCGACAAAACGGTTTTCAACAATATCCGCTCTTCCTATGCCATGACGTCCACCCAGCCTGTTAAGCTCTTTGAGAAGATTGGCAGGAGACATATTAATATCATTTATGGCCACAGGGTCGCCCTGTATAAATGTTATTTCTATTACCTCTGGTTTATCAAGCGCATTCATAGGAGAAACGGTCAGGGTAAACATATCCTCAGGCGGTTCTTTCCAAGGATCTTCAAGGACACCTCCTTCGTAACTAATGTGAAGCAGGTTTCTGTCGGTGCTGTATGGCTTTGCAGGTGTTACCGGCACCTTGATTCTATGTTTTCCAGCGAACTCCATAAGAGAAGTACGGGAGTTAAGCTCCCATTCACGCCAAGGAGCAATAATATGAATATGAGGATCCAGGGCCAGGTAACTCAGCTCAAACCTGACCTGGTCATTTCCCTTGCCTGTTGCACCATGGCTTACAGCATCAGCCCCTTCGATTTTCGCAATTTCCATCTGACGTTTTGCTATAAGAGGCCTGGCAAGAGATGTTCCCAGAAGATATTGGCCCTCATATATTGCATTTGCACGAAATGCCGGAAACACATAATCAGCAACAAAGCTCTCCTTAAGGTCATCCATGTAAACCTTCACTGCACCGGTCTTTAAGGCCTTTTCTTCTATATCCTCAATCTCTTCTTCCTGACCTAAATCAGCCGAAAATGTAATCACATCACATTTATAAGTTTCAATCAGCCATTTTAAGATTACAGATGTATCAAGACCGCCCGAATAGGCTAAAACAACCTTATTAATTTTTTCCGGCACAATAAAACTCCTTGAATTTATTTGATCAAAACTTCCAGTATAGCCTTATGCATATGAAGTTTATTCTCAGACTGATCCCATACAACGGAATTTGGGCACTCCAGAACTTCTTCGCTTATCTCTTCACCTCTGTGAACCGGAAGGCAATGCATTATAATAACATCTTTTGAGGCATTTTTTACAAGTTCTTTATCAACCTGAAAAAATTCGAAAACACGTTTTCTTGTACTGTGCTCACTCTCCTGTCCCATGCTGGCCCATACATCAGTATAAATCACATCAGCATCTTTTACTGCCTCAACAGGATCTGAAGTTACTATAATGCTGCCGTGTCCTCTCTTACGAGCTGCCTCTAATATGTTTGTATCAGGATAGTATCCTTCGGGACATGCAAGCACAAGGTTTAAGCCAAGCACGGCTGCGGCATTTATCCATGAGTGGGATACATTATTCCCGTCTCCAACCCAGGTTATCTTCAGGTCCTCATAACCTCCTTTGTATTCTATCACCGTCATCAAATCGCTTAAAACCTGGCATGGATGGTACAAGTCAGTCAAAGCATTAATAACCGGAATGGTAGAGAACTCTGCAAACTCTTTCAAAAGATCCTGAGAATAAGTTCTAATGGCGAGACCATCCAAATATCTTGAGAGGACCCTGGCGGTATCTCTAACAGGCTCATTTCGAACCATCTGGGTGTCCCTTGAGCTTATAAAAATTGAAGCTCCGCCTAGCTGAATCATTGCCGCTTCAAAGGAAAGGCGTGTACGGGTCGATGGTTTGTCGAAAATAAGCCCAAATGTTTTTCCTGCAAGAGGTCTTTTTTCAAAGTTCTTTCTTTGATTTTTTTTCAATTCCAAGGCTCGCTTGAAAAATAGTTCAAAATCCTTTTTTTCAAGATCCAAAAGAGTCAGTATATCTTTGTTCATAGCGATGCGACCTCTCAATCCAAGCTGTCAAATAATTCATCAAGACATGCCGTCAGAGAGTCAATTTCCTCTTTTCCTATGATAAGAGGAGGAATAAAACGTAAAATATTACCCTGAATGCAGTTGATTAAAAAACCTTTATCCATGCACGCTTTCACGATCTTGTCCCCATCAACTTTTATCTTCATGGCAAGCAAAAGGCCTATCCCGCGAATATCAATAATTGATTCATGTCTGTCTTTCAGCCGGAAAAGTTTTTGCTTGAAATATTCTCCGATCTTTCGAGCGTAATCTATAATATTTTCTTCAACAAGGATCTTAACAACTTCAAGTGAAGCTGCTGTAATAACCGGTGTTCCTCCAAAAGTTGAGGCATGCGAACCAGGAACAAACGCTTCAGAGATATGTTCTTTAGTCAGCATGGCACCTATTGGCAATCCATTGGCAAGGGCCTTTGCCAGGGTCATTACATCGGGTTCTATCCCGAAATTTTCATAGGCAAAAAGTTTACCGGTACGGCCCAGCCCTGTCTGGATTTCATCAAAAATTAAAAGAGTTCCTGTTTCATTACATATCTGTCTGACACCTTTAAGGTATTCGGGAGCAGGGCAGCGAACGCCCCCTTCGCCCTGGATCGGCTCAATTAAAACCGCACATGTTGAAGAATTGATCTTGCTTTGCAACGCCTCAATATCATTGAACGGAACAAAATCAAAACCATTAAGCACCGGCTCAAATCCCTTGCGCATCTTTTCCTGGCCTGTGGCGGAGAGAGTTGCCATAGTGCGGCCGTGAAAAGATTTTTCCATGGCTATTATCCTGCAGCGGCCTTCTTCGCCTTTATCATTGAAATATTTTCTCACCAGCTTTATAGCCGCTTCATTCGCTTCAGCTCCGCTGTTGCAGAAAAAAACTCTGTCCGCAAAACTGTTGTTAACGAGCCATGATGCGAGTTCTGTCTGGGGTACTGTATAATAAAGGTTAGAAACATGAAAAAGTGTTTCAGCCTGTTTTGAAAGGGCTTTCGCAACTCTCGGATGCGCATGCCCGAGGTTGCATACCGCAATTCCCGCAACAAAATCCGTATAAGCTCGCCCATCTGAATCCCAAAGGGTGCATCCCCTCCCTTTTGTTATAACGATGGGAAATCTATTGTAAGTTCTTGCTATTACTTTATCTGCCTTATCTATTATTTCGCTTTTTACAGGTTTCATGTCGTAACTTCAGTCCCAATTCCCTTATCAGTAAAAAGCTCCAGCAGCAAAGCATGACGCTTGCATCCATTTATAATATGAGCCTTTTTAACATTATTATTAAGCGCGCTGAGAGCGCACTCGATCTTTGGAATCATTCCCCCTGAAATTGCTTTATCCTCAACCATCTTGCTAATTTTTTCAGTATCAATTGAAGATATTAAGGTGCCATCAATGTCCAAGACTCCATCAACGTCAGTAAGAAATATTAGACGTCCTGCAGAAAGTGCTGTTGCCATTCTGCTTGCCACAATGTCTGCATTTATATTGTATGTTTCACCCGAATCACCCACGCCAACCGGCGCAATAATTGGGACAAAACCCTTCACTGTTATTGTATTTATGATATCCGGATTTATCTTAGTAACATCTCCAACCATTCCGGGATCAATTATCTCAGGTGGTTTATCCATATCCTCCTGATATATGATATGCAGCTTTTTTGCTGATATAAGCCCCCCGTCTTTGCCGCTCAAGCCCACGGCCTTACCGCCCTGCTTATTTATTTGAGCAACTATCCCCTTGTTCACCTTACCGCCGAGGACCATTTCTACAACATCCATTGTAGCTTCATCCGTAAGGCGCATACCTCTGACAAACTTAGACTGTATACCCATCTGCTTGAGCACCAGGTTGATTTGCGGTCCTCCACCATGAACAACAACCGGATTCAGCCCAACGAATTTCAGCAAAGTTATATCCCGAGCAAAATCTTCCTTTAACTGCTCATCAACCATGGCATGTCCGCCATATTTTATAACGATGGTCATCCCATAAAAACGTTTTATATAGGGCAGCGCTTCAATAAGTATGTCAGCCACATTTGGAGTCATAGCTACGAATCTCTTTACGGTTCACGGTTGACGGTTTAAGAAGTTGATTGGTTCATAATGTTCATCCGATGGAATCAAGAGCTGAAAAAAAAATCGTAAAGCGATTAACCGTGAACTGTAAACCGTGAACCGTAAACTAAACTTTTTGTCAAAAATATTGCCCCATAATTGACCATTACTAACGAGGTTTGAACTATAATATGTATCTTCTAAGATCCTCGTCGTTCTTGATATCCTTTAATTTGTTTACCACATACTGCCCGTCAATTACTATTCTTCTATCTTTACCTTCTTTAATGTCTGAAGCGCTAAAAAGAATGTCTTCGAGCATACATTCCATGAGCGTATGAAGTCTTCTTGCTCCTATGTTCTCAGTAAGATTGTTAACCTCTTCAGCAATTCGCGCTA
>JABZFQ010000319.1 GCA_014237365.1 Desulfobacteraceae bacterium
ATATCAAATAGTTAAAAATTACCCGAAAATTGACTCTTCATATAACCACTTAATTTTATTGAATAAACAAAAAAAGCTGTTAATTTTTCCAGACTCAAAGTGCGAAACTAAGGTTAGGGTAATTGAAGAAAAAAAATTCAGGCGTATGGGCGGAAACAAAGATATCAATATTGATATTCAGGTGGTTACAGCGACCAACCGTCCCCTTGAAAAGATGAAAGATGACGGCAGGTTCAGGGAAGACCTCTATTACAGGCTTAATGTTTTTCCGATCCATTTGCCGCCTTTAAGAGAAAGACGAAAAGACATAACACTGCTGGCAAAATATTTTCTTAACCAGTTAAGAAAAAAAGGTAAAACACGTATCAAGAGTTTTGCCGATAATGCTGTTGAGTTAATGCTGACCTACCGATGGCCAGGGAATGTCAGGCAATTGCAATCCGTGATATCGAGCGCTGTCCTTGTTTGCGGGCTTGAAGGGAGCCCCAAAATAGCAAAAAGACATATTGAGCCGTTACTTTTGCCGCAATCCACACCGCATGATGGCTCAAGCAGTAATATATTCAAGACGCTTGCTGAAACAGAACTACGGATGGTTGAAAATGCTCTCATTAGATCCGGGGGCAAGAAGATGCAGGCATGGAAATTGCTTAATTACAAGAACAGGTTTACTATGTTGAGAAGGGTGAAGCGTATTATGAGCGAACACCCCGAGCTGACAGAACAGTTTCCAGAGCTAAAAAAGAGCTATTCGTAAGAAAGAATAAGGAATTAAGGGATTGTGGGATTTAGGGATGATAAAATACGATTTAGGCGTATTAAAACAAACCTTGCGGAATTCTCCTGAAGTAGCAGCGGCTTACCTTTTCGGCTCTGCTGTAATTAATGCGTCTGTAGTCAATGATCTGGATATACTTCTATTAGTCTACCCGGATATAGACAAGAATATTGCTTACTTTGATTTGGTCTTCCGGATATCAGAAGCCCTGGCTTTGCCGGAGGAAAAGATAGACATCCTTTTCTTCGATCTTCAGGAAGCAGATCCGGATATCCTTTATGAGGCCGTTAACCATGGAGTCTTGCTGAAAAACGAGTCTCCTGAATTGCTGGGCGAAAGCATCGAAAACCTATCCCTTTACTTGATACAAAATGAATTCATTATAACGAGAGCAAAGCAGTTGCGACATGAACAACTGGAGGTGTTTTGTGCTGATTGATATAGACCGCATTGAAAAATACCTGAATGATATTACCACTGAGGTATATGATGTTAAATCTATCCTCAATGAGCCGGATGAACAGGTATTGCAAAACCGCCACGTGATCAAAAGCCTGAAATATTCGACAATTGTAATTGCTGAGGCTATCGGCAGCCTATTTCAACATATTTTGGCCAAAAAACACAGTGTTGCTGTTCGGGGATATACCGAAGCTTTTGTGAAGGCTAAAGAATATAGAATAGTTTCACTGGAATTAATCGAACGTCTTCTCCCTTTTGCCATGTTTCGAAATATGCTTGTACACCAATACTGGAGAGTCAATGACCAACTCTTTTTGAAAAATATCAGGGAAGGTCTGCGGGATTTCGAGACCTTTGTAAAAAAGATCAATGAGTTGTACATAAATCAGCTACCCGATTCTAAACGTAGCAGATTGTCTGAATAAAATGAAGGTGATGTGAAGGTGAAAAAAGCGCTGATTGTTGATGACATACCGGAATATGTGGATACGATGGAGGCATATCTTGAGGATATGTTTGATGTCCTGACGGCACAGAGCCTTGAAGAAGCGAAAAGCGTTCTTAAAGATAATCCAATTGACCTTGCTATCATTGATATACGCCTTAATGAGGAAAACCCTGGAAACAAAGAAGGCATTGATCTGTTGAAATGGCTTAGGGAAAGAATGCCGGAGGCGGGTGTTATTGTAATGAGCGCTTATGAGGTAAGAGAAATCTATTTGGGATTGTAAGTGAGCTCATAAATAATGGAAACATTACTTCAGACAGAAGGTGTTGATGTAGCATATGGAAAAAGGCGGATCCTTCACAAAATTTCCATGAACCTTTCACGTGGCGAAAAAGTTCTCCTGATAGGCCCCAATGGAGCTGGAAAGACAACCCTGCTAAAAACAGTCATCGGACTGTTATCTCCAGGAAATGGCGCTGTCAATTATCTTGGCGAAGATATAACCCACGCTTCGGTACGAACCAGAGTAAGAAAAGGGATTAGCTACTTGTTACAAACAGAAAATATTGTGCCGGGACTTACAGTAGAAGAAAATCTTGCACTGGGGGGATATTTTCTGACGAGAGAAGAATTGGAAAAGCAGATGAACATGGTGCTTGATGCTATGGAATTTTTGAAGCCAAAGCTTAAAACCAGAGCAGGCCTTATGTCTGGAGGCGAGCGCCAGGGTCTTGCGTTGAGCATGGTATTGATGCGAAATCCAAAAGTGTTGCTTCTGGACGAGCCCTCAGCCGGTTTAGCGCCAAAAGCAGCTAAAAAAATTATAGAAAGGTTAGACAAAATTCAGGCTACTTTTCAGGTGGAAATGGTGTGCATGGTGGAACATAATCTTAAATTGGCCCTAAAATGGGCAACGGAAGTTATCCTGCTCGTGCAAGGGCGCGTTGTCCTTGTTTCTGACTCACCACAGGATTTTGTTCAAAAACCGGAAGAACTGGAAAAGTATTTCTTTGGGGTGTAATGGTGTTGTTTTGCGCTTGACTTCACAAAAGAATAGCTCAACTTAGGGCTCGGTCAAAAATAAGTTGGTAGAATTTGCGCCCACATTTGCCGTAGATTTAATCGATTTGATTGAGTAAAACCGCAGGAATAGCGAGCTATTTCAACATTTTTGTGATTTGAGATCGAACAAAGGCGGCCTGAAGCTGTGATGCAGAGTTGGGGAAGTTATTTCGTCCACGTTCCTTTAACACCTTCATTAAACAGAGAGTTAACCTTGAAATGAAATAAGGAAAAATAAACATGAATCAAAAAATATATGGAAGGTATATCGTCTCGGATTCTGAGATTTGTCACGGTAAGCTAACGTTTCGAGGCACACGCATTATGGTTGCAGATGTTCTGGAACAAGTTGCAGATGGGCTGGACTGGGAGACGATTATCGAAGAATGGCGGTTCAGTATTTCCAAAGAAGCAATTGCCGAATCAATTAGTCTGTCAAGGCAGGCTTTTCTTGAACATGCGGATCAATACGCCTTGGAGTCATCAGTCGCGTGAACATTTTAGACGAAAATATCATTAATAATCAATGTCAACTTTTGCGAAGTTGGCGTATCCCATTTCGTCAAATCGGTTTCAGCATAGGACGACAGGGTTTGCAAGACAAGGGAATCATCACTCTCTTGCATACACTACGTCGCCCAACATTTTTTACACGCGATGATGATTTTTATGATTGTAATCTAAGTCACGCGGGGTATTGTTTGGTTTACTTGGCGGTCAGGAAAGACGAAGTTGCCATTTTTATGCGCCGCCTTTTACATTATAAAAAATTTGATACCGAAGCCAAACGCATGGGTTTAGTTATTCGTGTTTCTCACGCGGGTCTTTCAGTCTGGCGCCTTCACACACAACAACAAATTCGTTTTGGTTGGACGGATTAAGCAAAAAAGAAGTAGCCGCGGCTTACCTTTTTGGCTCTGCTGTAATTAATGCGCCTGTAGTCAATGACCTGGATATACTTCTATTAGTTTACCCGGATATAGACAAGAATATTGCTTACTTTGATTTGAGTATAACCAAAAATCAAACATACCATATCAAAACAAAAAAAACAATAAGGTAAATATTTATGAACATTTGATACAGATTATGCCATTTTACTCTTCCACAATAATAATTAACACAGGAGGATTAAAATGGTACATGTTATCAGAAGAAGTTGCTGCCAACCTGGTATATCCGGATAAAAAAGAAGGTAAAAATGAAACCGGCAAACCAGCAAAAGTCCAAAATATCAGATATATAGCCAGCGTTGAGAAGCCCAAGAGAAAAGTGATGGAGGAAATCCATGAACAAGTAAAAGATGAAAACTTCAGCGATAAGCCATTGGTTTGCGTAATGGATGGAGCATTGCATTTATGGGCTTTGTTTAAAGATGTTTTTAAAGGCATAGAAAATAAAGTGCTTATTTTAGACATTATTCATGTTCTGGAATATATTTGGATTATTGCCCATATAAAGCATAAAGAAGGAAGTGCTAAGGGCAAAAAGTATGTATATAAAAAGCTATTGCTCATACTGCAAGGAAAGGTCGCTTCATATATTATGGAGTTGCAGAGAGAAATGTTGAGCAAAAAGTGGAAAAAAACCCAAAGTGATAAATTTTTAAAAGTAATAACCTACTTGAAAAACCATAAAGAATATATGAAATATGATCAGTATTTAGCCGAAGGTTATCCAATAGGTTCCGGTGTTGTCGAATCGGCCTGCAGCCACGTAGTTAAGGATAGGAACGTGGACGAAATAACTTCAGCAACTATGCATCACAGCTTCAGGGCGCCTTTGTCCGATCTCAAATCACAAAAATATTGAAATAGCTCGCTATTCCTTCAACTTTTGTGATCTGAGATCGAACAAATTCGACCCAAATCTGTGCGCCTACTTGCTGAAGTTATTTCGTCCACGTTCCATAGAATGGAAATATCAGGTGCCAGGTGGGGAATTAATGGATCAGAATCAATTCTGAAGTTACGTTCGGTAGCAAAAAATAAGGATTGGGATGAATATTGGGAATTTTTTACAGCACAGGCTAAAAATAATACATTCTTTCCTGATGAATATAACTTTATGAATGTACAGGAAAAAATGGCTGCTTAATTTTGGTTACACTCAATTAATGTTACGTACTTACGTACCGGTACCATAGCATTTTTTGCTATGGTTAGGGAGGTGTTCATTGCTTTTTGAACTCGTCAGGCTGTAGTGACATTTAGCAAAGCGATCCGAAGGAAAATGTCACGCTTGACGAGTATATCTCGTCAACCTGCAAAGTAAAGCGCCTGGCGATGATTTTGCTTCAGGTCAATGCTAACCCCTTTATATGATTATTAAACCTTGATTATTATAATAAAGGGAGGGAGTTCGGGACGTCAATTGCACTGAGGTTCTACTCTACTATCCGGAAATAGAATTAATGGAGATTTAATATGAACAAACAATTTAAAATTATTGTAGAAAAACATTTTGATGGTTATGTTGCATATCCACTTGGCTTGAAAGGCGTGGTAGTAAGTGAAGGTGATACGTATGAAGAAGCCTTAACAAGTGTAAAATCTGCAATCCAGTTTCATATTGAAACATTTGGAGATGAAGCTTTTGAAGTGGATGAACCAATTTTAGAAGCATTTGTAGCTGAGGCTGGAGTATCGGTCAATGCCTAAATTCCCTGTTGATGCTCCGAAATCAAGAGTGATTAAGGCCTTAAAACGACTTGGCTTTGAACTTGTGAGAGAACGTGAACATATTGCGATGGTCAGAGAAAATCCAGATGGAACAAAAACCCCATTGACTATGCCAAATCATCCCAAGCTGAAAAGTTCCACATTGCGAACTATTTGCACACAAGCAAATATAAGCCGAGGTGATTTTTTAAAAGCATATGAACTAGCATAGATAACCACCCTTACAACAGCGGCAACCGTGTTGCCGGAACAACGGAGGGCAACAAATACCCCAAGTTTTTGAAAAGTTACATCAGAAGCCAATAGAAATTTATGATTTGCTCGTCCTTTTTAACCACCAGTAATTCATGGCATGCACTATGTACCGAGAATCCATATGGTATCAAAAGCAAATAAAATTCAAATCGTCATTATCTTTCCTTCTTGTAACCTGCGGTTGTTTTTCTCATGACAAATACACTTACGAAAGCATCAGGCAGGAATATGCAAAAGTAATATGCGATGATGCGTTTTCAACAAAAGTTTCAAAAACCGGACAATATACCTGTGCTTTACATGAACCTGTCTCTTTGAACGATGCAATTCAAATTGCTCTTGCAAATAATCCTGATAACAAGATTGCAGTTGCCCGCATAAAGCAGGCAGAAGCTATGATCGAAAAGGCGGATGCTAATTTTTTCCCATCTATCGGATTTTATACTGAATATTCTCAGGGGGATGCACCATCAAGATATCTTTTCAAGAAGATTGATCAGAGACTGCTGCCTGCAAATACAGATTTTAACTCTCCGGGCTGGTATGAAAATTTCCTTACCACTCAGATAAGCTGTGAAAGAAATGATCTGCCGGCAACTCTAACCGGATAAGAAAATTCAAAACAGTCGGCATCCTCAAAATCAGCATCCATCATAACCTGAAACGCATGTTCTGCGCCTGTTCTTGTCTGAAAATATTCAAGGTGTCTGCTTAAAGGACTCTTCTTTGACGATTTTACTTCAACCAGAAACCATGACTTGCCATTTCTGGTTACAAGGAAGTCCACTTCACGTTTGTCTTTTGTGCGAAGGAAATAGAGGCCATACTCACCAAACCCCTGATCCTGCCACCAATTAACAGCTTTCAACAGGTGACATGCTACAAGGTTTTCATTTCCGGCACCTGGATCATCAATAAGGGACCAGTCGGAAAGATATATCTTCGGACTTTTCATAAGACTTCTGGAGATATTATGTGTCCACGGGTAGATCGAAAAACAGTAGTAAAGAGATTCCAATATTGAAATCCACCGGCGTATTGAATCCTGAGAAGCCCGGATCTTTCTCGCCAGACGCGCATAATTAACAAGCTGTCCGGACTGTTGTCTGATAAACTCAGCAAGCAACTCTACCTGTCCAATTTCATAAATTTTTGAAGTATCCCTTAAATCCTCACGGAATAAGAGTTTGAGCCGTGTCCGTTTCCACCGGTTATAAAAACGCAAATTTCTCTTTAAGTAAGGCTCAGGAAAGCCCCCAAAACGCACAAGTGAAGCAAAATCCTTGTCATCTATCTTTTTTGGCAGTACGATTTCTCCAACCGGCATTCCTTTATGAACCACTTCGGCAACAGACAAGGGATGCATATGATACATAAAATAGCGTCCCATGAGGCTGTCTGCTCCTTTTCTGTAAATGTCAAGGCGTGCACTGCCTGTCACCACAACTCTGAACATATCCCGTGCGTATGTATCATAAAAGCCTTTCAGGAAATTTTTCCAGTTGGGATATTTGTGAAGCTCATCAAAGATAATTGTTCGCGTTTTTCCTGCCCCGATTTTGTCTGCAATAGCGGCCGGTCCTTTGAGAATAAGTTGTTGATCATCCTCGTTATCCCAGTTGAAATATATATGTTTTTTTGCAAAGGATGTGCATGAGGTCGTCTTGCCAACCTGACGCGGTCCGGCCACAAACGCCATCTGGGTGTCATTCTCAAAATGTTCCTTGAGCATTCTTTCGTATCTTCTTTTCATGCCCACATGCTATACGCAAACAGGATCAGATGTCAAGACCATTACACGATAAATCGTGGATTGGTTGCGACCATTACACGATATCCCGCGTATTAACATTCGATTGCACTGTAAGAAATCTTGCAGCACAGTTTGTTGTGTGTGTCAAGAATGAAGGCTATTTGGCATCATTAGAGCAGCGCAAAATTTATCAGGTACTATCCGATGATATTGCTGTCCAACATGGACTCATTCGCGTGGTTGATGAATCGGGAGAAGATTACCTGTATCCAGCGGAGCGCTTCGTTCCAATCGTGTTGCCAGAGACTGTCGAAAAAGTTTTTCAGCAGATGTCTCAGCCATAGGGCAAAGGTACCTGCGTACTTAAAGCCTATTTCAGTAGGCGACTAAGCGCGACCCAAAAGGCCTGTTGGAAGGGCACGAACCATGTGTACATGGCCTACTGAAATAGGCTCTTAATAGTCCATTGGAGTTTCACGAGCTGAAACCCTGGAAGGCTTTATAGAAGCATTTGCAACTATAGGTTTTACTCCGTCCCAAATTTCATACCAGAAGATATCAGAACTGTTCGGTCCGTCGTACTCATCCATTAGCAGACGAGTTGGTATTTTTAAATTTTCAGGAGTTCCGCATTTTCGGAACAATCTCCTGCATTAAATCGTGAAAGGAATAATCGGTATCACCAATAAAATGTCTATGTGCAATAATTGCGCGGCATTTAAGAGATCCTTCAACCCCTGTAATCCCGTCTTCATAAAAATGCGTTGGAAATCGCTCCACATC
This sequence comes from Desulfobacteraceae bacterium, assembly GCA_014237365.1. Taxonomy (GTDB): domain Bacteria; phylum Desulfobacterota; class Desulfobacteria; order Desulfobacterales; family ETH-SRB1; genus B13-G4. The sequence continues at coordinate 8,223 of JABZFQ010000319.1, forward strand.
GGGAAGTGTTTTTTTAGCGCTATCTTCTGAGTGAGATAAAGCTATTCTCAACTTTTCCGTGGGATTTGCTGCTGAAGAAGTCAACTCAGCAAGTTCTTTCATCAGTTTGTCAGGGTCTTTTATTTCTACGGAATCTCCGCTAAAAAAGTCATTATGTTTGGGCGGGCCGTCAGGATTATGCCTGAACAGTTTGTTCACAACGGCAATATCGGTAACCATGGCAACCGATCTCGGTATGTGCTTGTCGAAAAACAGGATCGCTTTTATTGCTCTGTCGTATGAATTTACATCCAGGTACATTTTGCCGGATTCTTTTTGAAAGCATGATCCGATCACAATGGGACGAAGGTGTTTTGGAATGTTCGAATAAGAACGCTGAAATTTCAAATTCTTAGCTTCATGGCAATAAAGCCAGACCCAACGGTCCTGAATTCCATCATAATCCATGCAGCGCAGTCTTGAAAAGATCCTTTGTAGTTTTGCTTTATCAAAAAGATCATAATAGAGTCTTGCCGGCTGAAAAGATTCCTCTGTCAGCGTCGCAAGAAGCGATGTGTTTTCTTTTGGGGGATCGGTTTTTTCTACTCTATCGATTTCGGTGTCGTCATCATTGCCGCCGTCCAAAAAGAGGTCTGAACGATAGTTTGTCGATATTTTTTCTCTGGCAGTTACAACATGTTTTTTCCTGTCTCTTGGTCTTGAAGGCAGCAGTTCATTGTAATAAAGATCCATTTCCGACCACAGCCGATCATCTTTTTCACGGTTTTCAATAAAAACACGAGGCATGTTTTTAAGTGTTATGCTGTCCCATTCAATTCTTATCAAGCAAGGTCCGTCGCCTTTATCTTCAATGTGAATGATTCTTCCCTGCCACCCGCCGATGTCATATTCTTCATTATCAGGGTCAGAAGTACCCTTTTTGACAACAACCGAATACCCCTCTTTAAATTGCGGTTTAAACTGAATTACGTTATTTTTTCTATTTCTGTTCTTCTTCCTTTTCATGCTTTTTTTCCTGAAGATAAGCCTTAAAATACCAGAACCCGAAAACATCCCACGTGCAACCTTAATAATAAATAAAACTACACGGAAAGCAAGAAATTGTCAACGCCTGGTTCTTACTTCTATCCCTAATCCTCCCAACAAGAAACAGTTAGAGGTTTGCTTCAAACACTGAGAGGGGAAAACTTGTTGAGGTTTTGATATTCTTCTGCTATCGTAATTTTTCCAGCATGTTGGATCCTGGCAAGAAATCGCTGTCCAGCATGGACTCATTCGCGTGGTTGATGAATCGGGAGAAGATTACCTGTATCCAGCGGAGCGCTTCGTTCCAATCGCGTTGCCAGAGACTGTCGAAAAAGCTTTTCAGCAGATGTCTCAGCCATAGGGCGAGGAGGTTGCTTAATGTCAAAAGTGCGAGAAGATGAAGTTCGTGAAAATCGTATAATCATGGAAATCGTTGTCGATGCTTATGGATCAGAAGAACAAGCAATGGGTTGGTATTATTACTAAAAGAGCGATATCACCTCTAAGAGTTGGAGATGAAGTCGAGGTGATAGGTATGGCTCCAGAAGAAGAATGTGAACATGAGATGTTCGTTATAATGCGGTGGGAGAGGAATGGCTTGGCGATTCCTTTGATGCAACCTGAATTAATTCATGGGAATGATCAACGGGAAGCCATCGAAGACCGGCATTATTGGATTAATAGATGATATCAGTTTGGATAGAAAAGCTCGTGTATTCAGCGCCGTCAGATTTACCAGAAACAAAGATAATCCTCCGTATGGATTGATTGATGATGAGACAGATTAAAGGAGTGCTGTCCGGGACGTCCCGCAGACGCCCGTTTTTTGGATTTGGCCTGGCTTTAGAAATGGAGAAAGATTTTTAGACCCATATGAATAACAATTAAAGCTTTATTAACGGGTAGCCGGAAATTTTGGGATGCTCTTTAGTTTTACAGCTTTAGACACGTTATTGTTTTTATTACACAGCTAACTTTAGTTTATACACATGGGGATTGTTCTAAAACTGCAAATGTGATGTCCCAGAAATCCATATGAGTCAAACGTAAATCTGACTCCTTTGCTTATAAACTGCAAGAGGGACTTCCCGTGAATTTGGAAAACATTGTTGACGCGATAAGGCGCGATAGAATACGCATTACGAACCATGCTGACGAGGAAGCGCAAGCCGATCGGCTATCCTTCGACGAAATCTTAATGACTGTATTTCAAGGTGAGATTATCGAGGAGTATCCAAGCGATAGACCATATCCGAGTTGCCTAATCTATGGCAAAACTTTCAGAGATGACCCAGTGCACAGCGTTTGGGCTTACAATCAGGAAAACCATTGGGCTGTCCTAATTACTGTGTATCGTCGCGATCCAAAACACTGGATCAACTGGCGAACAAGGAGGCCAAAAGATGCTACCCTTTGATAAGTGCCTCGTGTGCGGTGGCGAAATGATCGAAAAAGACGTTGAGAAACTTCTGCGTGGTGGAAAGCACACCGCGGTATTAAGAGCCTATTTCAGTAGGTAATTTTGAGTGTTTAAGTTCCGTGGTGACCACCACTATCCACTGTATCTAAAAGTAATGCTTAAATTTAAAAAAAATTTCTACTCAATACTGGAC
>JABZFQ010000147.1 GCA_014237365.1 Desulfobacteraceae bacterium
AGCACACCTGGAATAACACTGAATTCATGCATTACAGTATCAAATTTTACCGCTACTATTGCAGATCCATACAAAGAAGAAAGTATTATCCGCCTTAAAGAATTGCCAATCGTTATGCCAAATCCTCTTTCAAGAGGCTCACAAACAAACTTGCCATAAGTAGATTTGCTGGTTACCTGCACCTTTTCCGGCCTTATCATTTCTTGCCAGTTCATGTACATAAGTTCATTTGACGACATATTTTATCTCCGGATTAAATTTTATGGGAATTTAATTAGGAACGTAGACGAAACAACTTCCACAACAATGCATCACAGCTTCAGGCCGCCTTTGTTCGATCTCAAATCCCAAAAATATTGAAATAGGGAAGCTATTCCTTCAACTTTTGTGATCTGAGATCAAACAAATTCGACCCAAAGCTGTGCGCCTACTTGGGGAAGTTATTTCGTCCACGTTTCTTATTCATTCCAATTGCAAAAAGTTCTGTCTTTTACTTGGAATAAAGCTCCACTATAAGCTGCTCCTGGACAGGCATTGTCAGATCTTCTCGTACAGGATAACCTTTTACTATACCCTTCAGGTTCTCTTTTTCCAAATCAAGCCACTGTGGAATACCTCTTCGAACTACGGCGTCAAGTGAATCTTTTATAGCCTGCATGTTACGACTTTTTTCACGTATTTCAACAACATCACCCATTTTTGTCAGATATGAAGGAATATTTACTTTCTTGCCATTTATAAGGAAGTGACTATGCTTGACAAGCTGACGGCCTTGAGTTCTTGAATTAACAAAGCCCAAACGATAAACAACGTTATCAAGTCGACGTTCCAGCAATACAAGTAAATTTGTTCCAGTTATACCCTTCTGACGATCCGCTCTCTTAAAAAACAGACGGAATTGCTTTTCTGGAAGACCATACATACGTTTTACCTTCTGCTTTTCACGAAGCTGAATAGCGTAATCTGAATTTTTTCTTCCACGACGCTGGCCATGCTGCCCCGGTGGATAACTCCGTCTATCAAAAGCACATTTATCGGAATAACAGCGATCACCTTTTAGGAACAATTTTAAGTTTTCCCGTCGGCAAAGCCGACAAACTGACCCTATATATCGTGCCAAATTCTCCTCCTTTTTATCTATACTCTGCGTCTTTTTGGTGGTCGGCAACCATTATGTGGAATAGGAGTAACATCTTTGATCATAACAACATTAAACCCTGCACCTTGCAATGAGCGAAGCGCCGATTCCCTTCCTGCTCCAGGACCCTTTACATATACCTCAACATTCTTCATTCCATGTTCCATCGCCTTTTTTACAGCGTCTGCTGCTGCCAGTTGAGCGGCAAATGGTGTGCTCTTTCGAGATCCTTTAAATCCCTGAACACCGGAACTTGACCAGGCAACAACATTACCTGCAGGATCTGTAATAGTAATTATTGTATTATTGAAAGTAGATTGAATATGCACTATTCCATTTGGAATATTTTTCTTTTCTTTCTTTTTAGTACGGACTCTTTTAGCCATAAATAAAGCCTCTTTCCCCTCGTCATAGTTGTTTGATGATTGATGGTATTCTATTAATTTTACAACAAAAAAATAGAGCTGATCCCGCCCAGATGGGACACAAATCATCAGTCATCAATATCACTTCCTTTTCTCTCCACCTCTCTTCTTAACAGCCGATCTTTTCGGCCCCTTTCTTGTGCGCGCATTAGTACTTGTTCTCTGCCCCCGCACGGGAAGCGATTTTCGGTGGCGGAGGCCACGATATGATCCAAGATCCATAAGTCTTTTTATATTCATAGAAATTTCTGTGCGGAGCTCACCTTCAACCTTATATTCACCGTCAATAACTTTGCGGATATTATTAATCTCGGCTTCGGACAAATCATCACTCTTTGTATCAGGATCAATGTTAAGCTTTGTTAGTATACTTTTCGATATTGTCCTGCCAATTCCATAAATGTATGTCAACGATATCTCAATCCGCTTTTGCCTAGGTAAATCTACACCCGCAATTCGTGCCAAAGTTTATCCTCCTCTATCCTTGCCTCTGTTTGTGCCGTTTATTTTCGCAGATTACTCTTACAACACCTTTTCTACGAATTATTTTACACTTACTGCAAATTTTTTTAGCTGATGCTCTTACTTTCATAAATAAAAACTCCCTTATGCCCTTAGGGCACGCTATTAGCTGTTACTTTTAAATTAGCGCCCTTTGGTTGGTCTTTTAGTCTGTAATTAGTGCCTGAACAAATATCCTAAAACGTTTGATAAAATCAGTATTTTCCAAAATGAAGATTTTAAAAAATTGAATTGTTAAAACCGGATTTCTCGTAAAAATTGCCAATTTTTCACAAAAAAGTCAAAATCTTCGTTTTAAAAAATAACAACAATATATTGTTAAAACATCAAGTTAGATAGTTTCCGTTCAGGCACTAATTATATTATGTTTTCGTAGGGGCAATCCTTGTGATCGCCCTAATCAGGGCGAATACAAGATTCGCCCCTACATTGTGCTGGTAGCCTCCAACCTATTAATAAAATTAAGCAAAAAATGGAAATTATTATACTGTCAAATAATTAATTTCCCAAGGATAGAAGGAAAAATCCGAGTAAGCTATACATCGTCGAGGATTTTTGACTGAAAACGCAGTGGGAATTAATTATTTGAAAATCTATACTTACTTTGACCTGTATGTTATTCTGCCACGAGAGAGATCATATGGTGAAAGTTCAACTGTAACTTTATCTCCCGGCAAAATTTTTATAAAATGCATACGCATTTTCCCTGAAATATGCGCAAGCACCTCGTGCTTATTTTCCAGTTCAACCTTAAACATTGCATTGGGCAGAGTCTCAAGCACCTTGCCCTCTACCTTTATCGCCTCTTCCTTTGGCATTTCTAACTCCCATTCCTTTTACTTAAAATAATTGGGCCACTTTCCGAAATCGCAATCGTATGCTCAAAATGTGCAGACAAAGAACCATCCCTTGTTACAGCCGTCCAACCATCCTCAAGTATTTCAACATCATATTTTTTTTCATTCACCATGGGCTCTATAGCCAAAGTCATACCAGGTTTTAATCTGACACCCATGCAGGGCTTCCCAAAATTAGGTATTTGCGGTTCTTCATGAAGATTGCTTCCTATACCATGCCCCACAAACTTACGAACTATAGAAAAACCGGCCGCTTCAACATGCGTTTGGATTGCATGAGAAATATCCGAAAGCCTGCCTCCCGAAATCGCCTTTTCAATTCCTTTGTAGAGGGACTCTTCCGTGACCCGAGTTAGTCTTCTGGTAGATTCGGATATCTTGCCAACAGCCACTGTAATAGCTGAATCACCGTAATAACCGTTTAAAAGAACACCAAAATCCAAGCTAATAATATCGCCTTCGCTCAGCGGAACTTTAGAAGGAAATCCGTGCACAACAGTGTTATTAAGTGATGCGCATATTGAATAAGGGAAACCTCTGTATCCCTTGAAAGCCGGAATTGCATTTCTCTCATAAGCCAAACGCTCTGAAAGATCATTTAAATAAAGAGTATCAATTCCAGGCGTTATCTTTGACTCAAGTTTAGAAAGAATTTCTGCAACGACCTGATTACTTGCATAAATCTTTTCAATCTCTTCGGGTGATTTTAAAATCACCATATTAAAATCTTCCTTTGACCCTATCTCCGCTCTTTTTTAAAAAACCCTCGTAATGACGTGTCAGCATGTGTGATTCTATTTGAGATACTGTATCAATGGCTACACCAACAACTATAAGAAGAGCCGTACCACCAAAATAAAAAGGAACGTTAAATTTTGATATTAAAATTGACGGAAGCACACATACTGCTGAAACATATATGGCCCCGCCAAGAGTTATTCGAGTCAAAACTCTCTCAATATAATCCGCTGTACGCTTACCTGGACGGATGCCAGGTATATAGCCGCCTTGTTTTTTCATATTTTCCGCAACATCATCAGGGTTAAATGTAATGGCTGTATAAAAATAACAGAAAAAGAATATTAGACCTACAAATAATACTTCATAAATAATGCTGCCGGGCGTTATTGCTGAGACAATATTCTGTATCCATGCAATTGCTATAAAACTGCCTATAGTTGCCGGAAACATCATAATTGATGATGCAAAAATAGGTGGTATTACTCCGGATGTATTAATTTTCAATGGGAGATGAGTACTTTGACCTCCGTACATTTTTCGACCAACAACCCTTTTAGCATATTGTACCGGTATGCGTCGCTGCCCCTGCTCAACAAATATAATGCAACCCACGACAGCTATCATAAAAACCATCATAATTATGATTATGAAAATTCCCATTTCACCTGTTGAAAGAAGTTTAAAAGTATTTGCTATCGCATTTGGCAGCCGGGCAACAATACCGGCAAATATTATAAGTGAAATACCATTACCGATCCCTCTCTCTGTTATCTGCTCCCCGAGCCACATAATAAAGGCGGTTCCTGCCGTCAGGGTAATTACGGTCATAAGTCTGAATTCCCATCCAGGATGTATAACCACATGAGCACCGCCAGGCGAAGTCATTTGTTCAAGGCCAATGCTGATACCGAACCCTTGTATTATACTTAACAATACAGTTCCATAGCGGGTATATTGTGTAATCTTTTTTCGTCCATGCTCACCCTCTTTTGACAGTCTCTCAAGATGCGGTATAACTACTGTTAAGAGTTGGAGAATAATAGACGCACTTATGTAAGGCATTATCCCCAGAGCAAAAACCGAGAGCCTTTCTAACGCACCGCCTGAAAACATATCAAACAGGCCAAGCAAAGTCCCTTTTGCACGAGCAAAAAATGAGGCGAGCGCAACAGCATCTATGCCGGGAGTTGGAACATGCACTCCGATACGATAAACGATAAGAAGAGCAAAAGTGTATAAAATCCTTTTTTTTAGCTCGGGTATTTTAAATATATTTCCGAACCCCTCAATAGCCATTCTATAAAACCTCTATATTTCCACCAGCAGCAAGAATTTTTTCCCTCGCATTTTTACTGACGGTGTTTAACCGTACCGTAAGAGAAATTTTTATTTCGCCTTGACCAAGAAGTTTGATACCATCTATTTTACCCTTAACAAGGCCGGAGTTAAAAAGAGCATCTTCATCTACTATGCTGTTTTTCTCAAATCTCAAAAGGTCACGTATATTAACTACAGCAATATTTTTTTTGAAAATATTTGTAAAACCACGTTTTGGCAAACGACGATGAATAGGCATTTGACCGCCTTCAAAACCAGGTCTCACCCCTCCGCCGGAACGACTATTATGCCCCTTTGTACCTCTACCGGCAGTCTTACCACTTCCTGAGCCCACACCACGACCAAGACGTTTCCGAGATTTTCGAGATCCTATAGCCGGCGACAATTCATTAAGCCTCATCTATCTTCTCCTCAGCCTTCACTAAATGCGAAGCCTTGTTTATCATTCCCCTGATAGAAGGAGTATCTATAAATTCAACCGTTCTGTTTATCTTTGTAAGCCCCATACTACGCAATATTTTGCGATGTTTTTCAGGCCTTCCGATCATGCTTTTAACAAGAGTCACCTTCAATTTACCAGACATAAATATATTTCCTTCTTATTGCTTCATAATATTGAATACTGAAAACTTGTGGAATCGCTTCGCTCTGTCTTTTCGTTATAGCTCATTGATGCGCAAACTGATTCTGAGGTAAATATTTGGCCAACCCCTTATGTTGTTATTTCAATAACTTATAATGGGTAATTATGGGCATATCGAACATTATTGCGTGACTATATTTACATGTTCCAAAAGATTTATTTTCTTAACGCATTGAAATTATTATTATTTTAGTAATATATATCATTTGTTTTGATATATATCCCATATTTACTGTATCAAAAAAATACCATATAACTTATTGAAATTAAAGAAAAAGGGGTTAACCGAATATTTACATTCTGAGATATACTTTTCTTGTAATTTCAATTAGTTGCGTCAACAAAAGGTCATTTGTTATGATCTCTTAAAATTAATAGAATACATTCAATTTTCAATCTTCAATAGTCAATTTTCAATTGTTATTTTACAAATCCTCTAATCTTTTGCCACGTCTGGCAGCTACCTGTTCACGACTTTGAAGCTGACTTAACCCTGTAACAGTTGCTTTCACCAAATTATGAGGATTATGGGATCCAATACACTTTGTAAGAATATTATTTATGCCGACTGCCTCTAATACAGCTCGAACAGCGCCACCGGCTATAACTCCTGTTCCTTGAGAAGCAGGTTTTAAAAACACTTTCCCAGCACCAAACTTTCCTATAACCTCAAAGGGAATTGTTCCATCAATCAGGGAAACTTTAATCATGTTCTTTTTTGCTTTTTCTATACCTTTTCGGATCGCTTCCGGTACTTCCCCTGCTTTACCCAAACCATAACCAATACTGCCTTTTCCATCTCCGACAACAACTATAGCACTAAAGCTGAACCTGCGACCGCCTTTAACTACCTTCGCTACCCTGTTAATGTGAACTACCTTATCAATCAACTGACTTTCGTTTGTATCTTGTTTAAACAAGACTCCGCCTCCTTATTTAAAAATCCAGACCAGCTTCACGTGCACCATCGGAAACCGCTTTAACCCTACCGTGGTATAAAAAACCATTCCGATCAAATACTATTTTTTTAATTCCTTTTTCATTAGCACGTTCAGCTACAAGTTTTCCGACAAGGGTCGCCACTGAAACTTTATTTTTATACTCAGGAGATTCTTTGACAACCTGTTCCAAAGTTGATGCCGATGCCAAAGTATGTCCGGTGGTATCATTAATTAGCTGCGCATAGATATGTTTTGCGCTTCGAAAAATACTCAGCCTTGGCCTTTGTTGTGTGCCGAACATGGACTTTCTTATTCTTTTTTTTCTCTTCAAACGCGCAAATCTTCTTTGATCCAACGAACCCATCTTATTTATCCCCATATACAAATAACCGTTCACGGTTGTCGGTTTACAGTTCACGGTTTTATGCTTTGAGCAACTGTGAACAGTAAACTATTACTCTATTTAGTGCCGGTTTTACCTGCTTTTTTATGTATATACTCCTCAGCATACTTAATCCCCTTGCCTTTATATGGCTCGGGCGGTCTTAATCTTCTGATTGCTGCAGATATGTGCCCTAACTGTTCTTTATCAATTCCGGAAAGCTTTATAATATTATTTCTATCAATAGATGCAGAAATACCCTCCGGTAGAACAAAATCAATAGGATGTGAATATCCAAGATTAAAAACTATACGACGATTACCACTAAGCTTAGCACGATAGCCTATACCGTTTATCTCCAGGACACGTTCAAACCCCTTGTTTACACCGGTTACCATATTAGAAACCAGACTTCTGGTAAGTCCCTGCAATGACCTGCTGACTCTGTCACCTTTTTTCATGGTCACATTCACAATGCCATCTTTTATTTCAAGATTGACTAAAGGATGTATAGATCTTGAAAGAATGCCTTTCTGTCCTTCAACAGTAACTATCCTGTCTTTATATAATACCCTTGTTTTATCAGGTATCAGTATCGGTTTTTTGCCTACTCGAGACATATAATAATACTCCTATCGGCTACCATATATTACAGAGGATCTCGCCTCCTATATTCACATTCCTGGCTTTTTTGTCTGTCATTATCCCCTTAGATGTGGATAAAATTGCAATGCCCATGCCGTTTAAAACCGGCTTTATATCTTTACTCTTTACGTAAACCCTTCTGCTGGGTTTGCTGACACGATCAAGGCCAAATATCACCTTTGACTGTCCTTGCCCATATTTAAGATAGATACGCAAAACACCTTGTTTGGTATCTTTTATAAATTTATAATTCTTAATAAATCCTTCATTTTTTAATATTCTAGCTATCTCTATTTTCAATTTTGATGCGGGAATATTAACAGCGTTGAATTTTGCCTTCTCAGCATTCCTGATTCTGGTCAACATATCTGCAATTGAATCGCTCATTGCCATTGTTTTCTCCGTAATTATATAACTTTTAACTATTTATTATAAATATAAAAATCACCAGCTGGATTTTATAACTCCGGGAAGCATACCTTGTGAAGCCAGATTACGAAAACAAATACGACAAATTCCAAATTTTCTCAAAAAACCTCTTGGCCTGCCGCAGACAGGGCATCTATTGTATACCCTAACTTTGAACTTTGGTTTTTTAATAGCTTTCATTCTAAGAGCTGTTTTTGCCAAATTATCCTCCTTAATTCCTGAATGGCATACCTAACAACTTAAGAAGTTCTTTTCCCTCTCTGTCATTCTTAGCTGTTGTAACTACTGTTATATTCAGTCCCTTTATCCTATCAATCATGTCGAAATCAATCTCGGGAAAAATAATATGTTCTTTGATCCCCAATGAATAATTCCCGCGCCCATCAAGAGCTTTATCTGAAACACCTCTGAAATCACGAACTCTAGGAAGAGCTACGTTAACTGTTTTGCTATAAAAATCATACATGCGTATATGACGCAGAGTAACCATACATCCGATCGGCATCCCTTCACGAAGCTTAAAAGCAGCGATTGACCTTCTTGCACGTGTAACAACGGGTTGCTGCCCTGATATAAGTTTCAGATCTTCTTTAGCTGAATCAAGCAATTTTATATTATGGATAGCCTCTCCCAAGCCCATATTCAGCACAATTTTTTTAAGTTTGGGGACCTCCATGATATTCCGGTACTTAAAAGTCTCCATCAACTTGGGGATCACTTCTTTTTTATAATAGTGTTTTAACTGCGACATAATAATGATACCTTAATTCATTTGTCTATAGATTTTCAGATAATTAATTTCACAAGAATAGAAGAAGAAATCCGAGTAAGTTATACTGAGTTGTGAGTCGTCGAGGATTTCGACTGATAATGCAGTGAAATTATTTATCTGGAAATCTATATAATTTCACTGCACTTTCCACAGATACGGGTTTTACTGCCATCCTTAAGAATCTGTATTTTGATTCGCACGGACGACATACACTTGCTACACATCAACATGACATTCGACGGGCAGATAGGCGCTTCCTTTTCAACAATTCCTCCCTGCTTGTTCTTAACATTAGGCTTAACATGGTGTTTAACCATGTTAATATTTTCAACAAGCACACGGTTACTTTTTCGGATTACTTTAAGAACACTGCCTATCTTACCCTTATCTTTACCAGCAATAATTTTTACCTTGTCATTTTTCTTTATAAGACATTTAACTGTTACCATAAGCCTCTTCTCCCAGGGCACTATAAGGCTTTCAGATAATTAATTTCACAAGGATAGAAGGAGGAAGGCGTATAGTTATACGTCGACGACTGATAAAGCAGTGAAATTATTTATCTGAAAGCCTATATTAATCCTATAAAACTTCAGGTGCTAACGAAATAATTTTCATAAACTTTTTGGCTCGAAGCTCCCTTGCCACAGGACCAAATATTCGGGTACCTATGGGTTCTTTATTTGCACTAATTAAAACAGCTGAATTATCATCAAATCTTATATATGATCCATCCGGCCTTCTGATTTCCTTTTTTGTACGAACCACAACAGCTTTCAAGACTTCGCCTTTTTTAACCTTGGCATTAGGTATAGCTTCCTTGACAGACACGACAATGATGTCGCCAATACTTGCATACCTTCTCCTGGAGCCTCCAAGAACTTTTATACAATACAATAGCTTGGCGCCCGAGTTATCTGCCACCGTCAATCTCGTTTCTGCCTGAATCATCGCCTTTAATTTCCTTATATCATCAAATGCTGAACTCGTAAAAAATCATACAATAAACGATAAAACAAAAAGTTCATATGCAAGGCATGCAAATCTTTAGGAATACCACTATCACGACATCCGCAGGATGCTTACAATTCGTCGCAATGACAAATGATTAAGCACAAGGCCACAACAGATGGACTTTTTACGAGGACGTCAAATAGCTTTTTGAACTATTTTACTTACACGCCACTTTTTTACCCTGCTAAGAGGTCTGGATTCGGTTATTAATACCTTATCTCCTATCTGGCATGCATTATTTTCGTCGTGAGATGAAAACGTAGAACGTCTTCTAACATACTTATGGTAAAATTTATGTTTAACCGTTCTTTCAACCATAACAACTACAGTTTTATCCATTTTGTTACTAACTACTGTCCCCGATAGTTGCCTTCTCATTCCTTGCTTTTTCATAGGAGCATCTATTCTTCTTTATCTATTTTGTTTATTTCTTCTTCTTTTAAAATAGTCATTATCCTTGCAATACTATGCCTGGTTTGCTTCATCTTTTGTGGATTTTCGAGCTGACCGGTTTCTTGCTGAAAATTCAAATTAAACAGCTCCTCATTAAGATCATCCAGTTTTCTTTGCTTTTCTTCCATGCTAAATTCTCTAATCTCACTTGCCTTCATTATACATCGCCCCTCTCAATAAACCTCGTCCTAACCGAAAGCTTGTGAGAAGCAAGACGGAGTGCCTCCCTTGCTAATTTCCTGTCAACTCCCTCCATTTCATAAAGAATTCTCCCTGGTCTAATAATTACACACCATCCTTCAGGTGCACCTTTTCCTTTACCCATTCTAACCTCAGCAGGTTTCTTTGTAAAAGGCTTATCAGGAAATATCCTTATCCACAGCTTACCGCCTCTTTTTACAT
>JABZFQ010000031.1 GCA_014237365.1 Desulfobacteraceae bacterium
TCACAAAAGTTGATGGAATAGCTTACCTATTTCAATATTTTTGGGATTTGAGATCGAACAAAGGCGGCCTGAAGCTGTGATGCATAGTTGTGGAAGTTGTTTCGTCCACGTTCCTAATGACTTTTAACCTCTTAATAAAATTGATCAAAAAATGGAAATTCCTATACTTTTAAATAATGGCGGAGAGGGTGGGATTCGAACCCACGATCCCGTATTAACAGGATACCGCTTTTCGAGAGCGGGGCCTTCAGCCGCTCGGCCACCTCTCCAATGCCCAAAAATAATAATTGGAGCAGGTAGGAGTCAATATAATTTTTGATTTGAACTGTCAATATGCCTTGAATAAATTATTTATTTTTAGTACTTGTTCTTTTTTTATTTAAGAGCCTGTTTGAAAACTAGGAAATCGAAGCGAAAAAGTGTGAGAATGAGGTCAAATTTTTCCAAATTTGAAATTAATAGCGGGCCTATTGATTGAAAATTTGGAGAAATTTGAACCATTGTCACGCTTTTTCGCTTCGATTTATCAGTTTTCAAACAGACTCTAACACCTGAAAAAATTTGAAGCAAAGGAATTAATAAAATGGCTGAAGTCTTTCCTTTTAGAGGAATTTTATATAACCAGCAAAAAGTTCACAATTTGTCTGAAATAGTAACTCCACCTCATGATGTTATTTCAAAGCAGGAACAGCGTGATTTTTATGAACGACATCCACAGAGTATTATAAGGCTTATATTAGGCAAAACAACTGAGAATGATACTGTCAACAATAATTGTTATACCCGGGCATCCGACTTTTTTAAAAGCTGGTTTTCAAAAAATATACTAAAACAGGACACAACGCCCGCATTTTATTTAACATCCATGGATTTTTTTTTAGAAAATAAAATTTTCACGCGTTATGGAATTATTGCTTTAGTTGCTCTGGAGCCGTTTAAAAATGGTGTTATTCTTCCACATGAGAGCACATTTTCCAATGTTAAAATGAGAAGATTTGAACTGATGAAGTTGTGCCATGCCAATTTCAGCCCTATTTTTTCACTTTATTCAGATAGTAAAAACATAATAATTGCTAAATTAAAGGAGCCGGCATTAAAGCAGACACCAGAAATAGAGTTTACTGATTATGACGGCCACAGGCACAGGATGTGGCGCATAACCGATTTAGATTCCTGCAGATATGTTTCCAAAGCAATGCAGGAGAAAAGACTTTTTATTGCTGATGGGCACCACCGTTATGAAACCGCCCTTGACTATAGAGACTGGATATCAAGCGGTAATCCGGATTTCAATAAAGATCATCCAGCTAATTATGTAATGATGTATCTTAGCAGCATGAAAGATACCGGATTGGTAATACTACCTGCTCACCGCATGGTTAAAGGCTTGAAAAGTTCAATAACAGGCTCTTTTATTAACAAAGCAGAGGATTATTTTGATATTTTGATAATTCCTTTTATGGACCGTGAGTTCAAAAAAGCTCGGGCTGAATTTATATCAATTCTTAAATCAAATGCTTCAAAAAACATTATCGGGGTCTTGATGAAAGGCTCTATGGAATTTTATCTGCTGACGCTTAAATCAGGTGTAATGGAGCGGAT
>JABZFQ010000018.1 GCA_014237365.1 Desulfobacteraceae bacterium
ACAAAGATGTAGATGCGTTACCTAATTTCAAATTTCCAGTTTCCAGTTTCGATATCGGCATTCAATTCGATAATACACGCTTTTTCGAAAAAAGTGTAAACTGGTAAATGAAGGATGCCCAGAATTCCTTCACTTTTCACTTTTCACTTCTTCTTTTTTTGAAATACCCACTTTTTCTCTAACTTTTTTCAAAGCTGAATTATAAATGTCCGGATTTTCCTTCAGGAATTTTTTTACGTTTTCACGGCCCTGTCCTATTCTTTCTCCATCATATGAATACCAGGAACCGCTTTTATCAACTACTCCTGTCTCAACCCCCACGTCAAGAAGGTCACCTGCTTGAGATATGCCTTCACCATACATTATATCGAATTCAGCCTCCTTAAAAGGAGGGGCCATCTTGTTTTTGACGACACGCGCTCTAGTTCGGTTTCCTATAACTTCCTGCCCATCTTTGATGGCACCAGTTCGCCGGATATCAATCCTTACCGACGCGTAAAACTTGAGAGCATTACCTCCTGTAGTTGTTTCCGGATTTCCGAATACAACTCCTATTTTCATTCGTATCTGATTAATGAAAATTAATGCGGTCATGGTTTTGCTTATTGAGCCGGTAAGCTTTCTTAATGCCTGTGACATCAGTCTTGCCTGAAGACCCATGTGCGAGTCGCCCATTTCGCCTTCTATTTCCGCTCTGGGAACGAGTGCGGCGACTGAATCAATAACCAGTATATCTATTGCTCCGCTTCTTATAAGCATGTCTGTGATTTCAAGGGCCTGCTCGCCGGTATCAGGCTGGGCAACTAAAAGTTCATCGCAATCTACACCGAGTTTTCTTGCATAAGTGGTATCAAGCGCATGCTCAGCATCTACAAAAGCCGCAATGCCGCCCAGTTTTTGAGCAGATGCAACAGCATGAAGCGCAAGTGTTGTTTTACCGGATGATTCCGGGCCATAAATTTCAATAACTCTACCTCTTGGAAGCCCGCCTATACCCAGAGCTTTGTCGAGAGCGATTGATCCTGAAGGTATTACAGGAACATCAATTATTGCCTTGCTGCCCAGCTTCATAATAGCGCCTTTGCCAAACTGACGTTCTATCTGAAGCATGGCGGTTTCGGCGGCTTTTTGCTTGTCCGGTAAAGTATTCACGATATCCTCCTATTTGGGCATAATTCTAACTTTGCCCACTATCCTATTAGGAACAGGGACGAAATAACTTCCCCAAATATGCATCACAGATTCAGGCCACCTTTGCCCGATCTCAAATCCCAAAAATATCGAAATAGCCAGCTATTACATCAACTTTTATGATTTGAGATCGAATAAATTTGACCCAAATCTATGCGCCTACTTGGGGAAGTTATTTCGTCCCTATTCCTTATAAAAGATTGAAGATTGTTGATTGAAGACCAAAGCAATTGTATATTGAAAATTGAAGGAATTCTGTTAATTTTAATCCGCAGATTACACAAATTTTTCTGTCTGTGCGTTACACGCAGACAGGCGTGAATTATTGGGTTAATTTTTCCGAAGCAAACTTCGGAGTAGTTCATTTAAATTGAAAGGGCGAAGCGATACCAACCATATACAATCTTCAATTCTAAAAATCTCTACAAAGATATACTTTTAAGCTCTGTATAGACAGAACCGGTTGATTTAAGATCGCTTTTAATCAAAAAAATCTGATCAGCAATAAATAATTCTGATTCAAATTTTTCGAATTTTTTCATTACATCCAGGAGTTTTTTAGGATTAATTTTTTCCTTTATTCTGCCAAGTGTCAGATGCCCTCTAAATGGTCTTTTTTCCTTGGGGAATCCGACTTTTTCTAAATTTTCTTCAATGTCATTTTGTATGCCGGAAAGTTTTTTAATCTCTCCTTTAAGCCCCACCCATATAACGCGTGGATGTTTAATGCCTGGGAATACACCTGCACCTTTTACTGCAAGTGATACAGGAGTATGGCTCTTAACGGCATTTATTATTGTTTCACTAACCTTTTCAATATCAGTATGATTAATATCCCCCAAGAATTTAAGTGTAAGGTGGATATTTTCCGGATTAACCCATCTTGTGTTAAAAGCATAAGATTTAAATCTGTTCTGAATCTCACTGATAGAAGATATTATGTTTTTCGGGAGCTTGAAAGCTATGAAAATTCGTATGGTATCAGACATTCGGTAGCGTAAAGTGTGGTTCACAAAGAGTAAATTTTTCTTTGGAAATCCAGTTTTTCAACGTTTCAGAGATCTCACGAGCCTTAACCAGACTGGAAAGAGGTACAGCCTGCACTATCTCACCTTTAAACTTTATTGAACCGCTTTTGAGTTCCGCATAACTGACCTGGCCGTAACTTTTTGAAATTCCGTTAGGATAATCGTATCCATAATCTACAATCTGAGTAAATATTTCTTCATCAGAAACAGCAGTATGCTTAACAATTTCTTCATTTAATATGGGGATTGGTATGCCTAAACCCACTGCAAGAGAACAGCCATAACCTTGTAGACTTACTCCGACGAGCCATTGTGGGCTCATTTTTTTCAAATCTCCCATTACGCAAATAGTTCCGGCAGGCGAAACAGGAACGCCTGTTTTTGTCCTTTTTACAGAAGGCTTGTGCTGTGTGCCGTGCCAGGTTACATAGCCTGTTGCTCCACCCAGAAAAATTCTGGTTCCAAGACCAATTGTTTTGTAATAAGGGTCATTTAAAAGCGGGCTCAATTGTCCTGCAGAGCAATAGTTTGCGTTGCCTGCTTTGGGCTTGAGAGTTCCCATGTATGTATAAACAGTTTTTTTCGTCAGATTTATTGCGCAGTTATAATTTTGATACCCATTTCTAGGATTGCAAAGAACGGCATTGGGAATTGTGCGCAAAGTTATATCTTTTTCTATCATCTGGGTTGGATAGCACGATGTTCCATATGATGATGCCTTTAAATGCACCTTTTTTTTTGCTGCCAGCTTCTGTATAACATGCCCCCCGCCATATTTAAATTCACCGGGGTAAACCTTGTTTAAAGGATCATCCTCGCACAATTCCGTGGCGCCTATAAAGCAATCTACGGCAGCCAGTCCTGCATATGCAGGGACCTTGTTAAGCCATACCTTTGAGGCTCTTATACCTGGAACAGACTGTCCAAAATTAATAAAAGCTCCTGAAGAGCACATGGGAGAGAAAGTTCCTGTTGTAACAACGTCAACATGCCTTGCAGCTTCAACAGCACCTTCTTGCTTAACAATATCAATTACTTCTTCTGCTGTAACTACAACGACTTCACCTGATTTGATCTTTTTGTTGATCTCCTGATAGGTTTTATTTATTTTATATTTTTTCACCAGTGATTATTCTCCCGGTAGAACACTTTCGGAATTGAATATTGAAGGAATTCCGCTTTGAATTGAAGATTGAATATTGTCGATTGAAGATTGAAGGAATTCTGCCAATTTTTTATTATTCAAAACAGCGAAGCGACTTCATTAAATTTTTACTTTTCACTTTTCAATCTTCTTCGGCCTTATTTATTTTGCTTGAAATATTATTTTTTATCCATGCCTTATCCCACCATTCAATAGGATTTACAAAAATATTATGGATAAGAATACTGTAATGGAGATGGTCACCGCCGGCCAGCCCTGTGATACCGGTACGGCCTATGATTTCACCTTTAGACACCATCTGTTTTTCTTTTACATTATAACTGCTCAAATGAGCATACATACTCTGCAGACCAAAACCATGATCAATAATTACAGTTTTTCCGTAGATACCTATTGATCCAGCAAATACAACCTTTCCGCTGTTGGCTGCCGGGATTGGTGATTGTGCAATTGACGCGAGATCTATACCAAGATGAATCTGATGGTCAATTATTTTGTTTTTATATTTATAAACTCGATTATCAGCAAAACCCGCTTTGTTTGCCGATTTTGGAAGCCTTAAGAATACTCCGTCCCAGTATAAAACCTTGTCGGTCTTTTCAACTAATTTAATCGCTTTATTGTAGCTGTCCTTTCGTATATTCCGATTGACCTTAAGAAATTTGTCTTTTATTGTTAATTTGGAATCTTGTGGAGTATACATATCAAATTCAGGCATTTTCCAGTTTAGAAATTTGTCGGAAATATTGATTACATCTTTTTTAAAGATTTTTCTTTTTATATTGTAATTGAAACCTGTTTTTGAAGTGTTGCCTGCACGATCAATTGCTTTAACAAAGATCTTGGTTCCGGGCTTCTGTTTATGATTTAGAGCAAAAAAGGCCATTAAAATATTTTTATCCTGAAAATGCCCTGAATGACCGGGGAAAAAATTTTCTTCAACATAAACTCCGCTTCTATGGCATTCTTCTGATAATTTATATATAACAAGGCATGCTCCGCCCTGGTTTATATTGTGAAATCTACTTATAATATTTATTTCAGGCGGTTTTGTGTCGATAATTATATTTTTTTCAAGATATGTTCGGTTCCCTTTAAACCACTGCCGCCAGGAAAAATCACATACAACAATACGCAGCATAGCTTTGCCGTCTTTTATTCCCCTTTTATTCGGATATATTTTAACCTTAAGGGTTTCTTCATGTTTTATACCCCCACCAATAAGATTTTTAGCTGGAAAATTTTGTTCAAGTAAAACAGTTTCCATACCGTTTTGCAAGAGGCCTATCCATACCTTTCTCAGGCCGCTTTTCATATCCGCAATTGAGATTGAGAGCTCTTGAGAGGTTCCTATTGCCTGAGATAGAAGATCCAGCTTAATGAATGGCTTGCCACCTTCAAGTCTGGTAATCAAGATCCACGAAACCGGAATGGCAATAATAATGCATAATAGTATAATAAGCTGCTGCTTTGATTTTTTTTCTTTAGTTCTCAATATGTTATAATGACCTTTCTTTGAGTGAGCCTTTAAGGTTCGAAACTCTATTAAAAATGATAAGGAACGTGGACGAAATAACTTCCCCAACTATGCATCATAGCTTCAGGCCACCTTTGCCCGATCTCAAATCACAAAAATATCAAAATAGCCAGCTATTCCATCAATTTTTGAGATTTGAGATCGAACAAATTTGACCCAAATCTATGCGCCTACTTGGGGAAGTTATTTCGTCCACGTTCCTAACAGTTAAAAAAGCTGTAATCAAGGCAAAGTTTTTCGTTCCTTGACTTTTAAATATGTGCGCGATAATTTAGCTAATTAACATTTGGTTTCAATTGGGGTATTAACTTATGAAACATATTGTAAAAATTGATGATATAGTGATTGGCCAGGCATCACCCCTTGTTTTGATTTCAGGCCCGTGTGTGATAGAAGATTATGATACTACTTTTGAGATAGCATCATATCTTAAAGAACTTACTCGGCAATTGGATATCCCCTTTATATTCAAGGCATCATATGACAAAGCCAACAGGACATCCATTAATTCATACAGGGGGCCGGGGCTTATAGACGGCCTTAAAATTCTTGAAAATATTAAGAAGGAGCTTGGCCTGAAGATACTTTCAGACGTTCACAGCATAAATGAGGTGTCAAGGGCGGCTGACATTCTGGATATTATACAGATACCTGCCTTATTGTGCAGACAGACTGATTTTATCTTAGAGGTTTCGAGAACAGGAAAACCAGTCAATATTAAAAAGGGCCAGTTCCTTGCACCATGGGATATTGCAAATGTTGTGGAAAAGGTCGTTTCAACAGGGAACAGACAGATTGTGATTACGGAAAGAGGGACGATGTTTGGTTACAACAATCTTGTCGTTGATTTCCGTGGCTTAAAGATAATGCAGGATACAGGATGGCCGGTGATATTTGATGCAACGCATAGCGTTCAACTGCCAGGAGGCGCAGGAACAAGTTCCGGGGGACAACGTGAATTTGCACCAGTTCTTGCCAGAGCTGCGGTTGCCGCAGGAGCAGACGGGATTTTTCTGGAAGTACACACAGACCCTGACAGGGCGCTTTGCGACGGGCCCAATTCATTAAAAATAGATTCACTTAAAGGATTGCTTCTCCAGCTTAAAGCTATACGAAAGGCATTAGCTGTTTAAGTTCAGGGATCAGGGATCGGGGATCAGGGGTTAGTAATTTTATTGGAAATATTATCTATGAGCTATACGGATTCAGAAATAGAAAATAAACTGAAAAAGATCAAACTTCTGTTGCTTGATGTTGACGGTGTGCTCACTGATGGAAGTATAATTTACAATGACAACTCTGAAGAAACAAAAGTTTTTAATGTCAAGGACGGCCTTGGTATAAGGCTTTTAATGGAAGCAGGTATTAATGTGTGCATAGTAACCGGCAGGAGGTCAAAGGCTCTTTATCACCGTTGTAAAAATCTTGGTATTACAATGTTGTTTGATGGGGTCAGAGATAAGGCTGCTGTGCTGGATATTATTTCTGAACAAACAGGTGTTTTTCCTGAACAAATAGCATTTATCGGTGATGATTTGCCCGATCTGCCGCTTATGAGAATTGTTGAACTTTCTATAGCGGTAGCTGATTCTCACGAGGCGGTTTTGAAAAAAGCATGCATGGTAACTTCTGCAAAGGGCGGATCTGGAGCTGTTAGAGAAGTCTGCGAAGCAATTCTTAAAGCTCAAGGACTTTGGGATAAAATCCCATTAGTCGCTGAATGGCTGAACACCTGAATTTTGCATGCGCCGATTTTACCGAATCTATTTGTGTTGGCAAGGAGTTGAAGTAGCCTGCTATGTCCCCGTTCCTAAACGGATATGCTGATCAAATAATTCTTTAGGCTTTTTGTGAAAAACCAGAATTCCAGAAAATTGAAGTTCTTTTTAATTTCAATTATTATTATTTCATTGGGGATTATAATCGCAGTTTTTTTTAAGTATCGCAATATGTTAGATGAAACTGCCGGACTTAAATCCGCAATACAGAACGCGGCAAAAATGTCATTAGGCAAGGTTCATCACACTGCAACGCGTGAAGGAGTAATTGAATGGAGCATAGATGCAAGTTCAGCCAGGTTACTTGATGAAAAAAAGCAGTTGATATTAGACGACCTTTCTGTAATTTTTTATATGAAAGATGGGAAAGAAGTCCACCTTACAGCGGAAAAGGGATTTTTATTTACAGATTCAAATGATATTGAAGTTGCCGGTAATGTTATGGTAAGAAATAATAATTATGTACTTAAGACTGAAAAATTAAATTACGAGCATACCCGTCGTATACTTTTTTCCAATGGCACTGTGGAAATAAGCAGTAATTCGGAAAAATTAACGGCAGATTCATTTTTTTTTGATTTAAATACAAAAAAAACAATGCTAGAGGGAAATGTAAAGGGGACTTTCAGTGAAAATGTTAACTTGTGACAGCTTCGTAAAAAGTCCATTTTTTACGTTGAGCTGCATCCTTCGTCATTGCGACGTAGCTATAAGTACGTCTCATTTCTTAGGATTTGCGCGCCTTGAAACTGTCCCGCCTTGGCGGGATTACTTTGTTGTTCCTGTCCGAAGTTTGTTTGTTCTGACTGCGACACTTGTAATTATAGCTAGTTTTATGGTAAGCTTTGTTTTTGCCGAAGGAGAAGATTTAAAAGAAAATAAAAAGATTTATATTACAGCGGACAAGCTGATAGCAGATAGCGAGGTAAAATGCGCTGAATTTATTGGCAATGTCAGAGCTGTTCAGGAGGATACAGTTATTACCGCTGACAGTCTTAAGATTTTTTATAAAAAAGTTGAAGATAACAATAAAAACCTGACTTCGGATGAAGGGTCGATAGAAAAAATCATTTCGAGCGGCAATGTAAAAATGAATTTTGATGACAAAGTTGCCGTTGCAGAACATGCAGTATATACAAGTGAAACAGGTGTTCTCGTCTTAACCGGTCCGAATTCAAAGGTCACAAGCGGAACTAATTTTGTTTCCGGTGAGAAAATAACTATTTACAGAGTTGAAGACCGTATGACTGTTGAAAGCGGTATTAAAAAGCGTGTTGAAGCTGTTTTTTATTCCAAAGAAAAGGGAATGAAATAAGTAACAGTTTACGGTTGACAGTTTACGGTTCACGGTGACAAAAACAAAAAAAAGTACTGATTATAAGGGATTTGCGGGAAGTTCTAACCTCTTGATTTTATTGCATCACAAAACCATCTTAACTGTGAACTGTAAACTGACAACTGTAAACGGCTATTAATATGTCAGTTTTGTCTTTAAAAAATCTGGTCAAAATATATAATGAAAAAAGAGTTGTAAATTCAATCAGCCTCAGCGTAGAAAGCGGTGGAGTTGTTGGTCTTCTCGGTCCAAATGGTGCTGGAAAAACAACTACTTTTTATATGACTATCGGTATGATTAAATCTGATGAAGGCCAGGTTTTTCTTGACGATGAGGATATTACAGATTGTCCAATGTATTTGAGGGCGCGTAAAGGCGTGGGTTATTTACCCCAGGAAGCTTCTATATTCAGGAAGCTTACAACAAAACAGAATATTATGGCTATTCTTGAAATCCTTCCTATCTCAAGATCGGAGCGAGAGGAACGTGCAAACATGCTTCTGGAGGAGTTGGGCATAAGAAAACTTGCAGACCAAAAGGCAGGAGTTCTTTCAGGAGGGGAGAGGCGGCGATTGGAAATCTCGCGGGCACTCGCAACGAATCCTTCATTTATACTTCTTGATGAACCTTTTGCGGGTATTGATCCTTTGGCAGTAATTGATATTAAAAATATTATAAAACACCTTAAAAATCGTGGTATTGGAATACTTATTTCAGATCATAATGTAAGGGAAACGCTTGAAGTATGCAATAAAGCGTATATATTAAGTGATGGAAAGGTGGTTGAGGCCGGATCCCCGGAAAAAATAGCTGCAAGCGAAACCGCCCGTCGCATATATCTTGGAGACGAATTCAGATTATAAAATGGCACTTGAATTACGACAACAACTAAAATTAACACAGCAGCTTATAATGACCCCACAGCTCCAGATGTCAATTAAGCTTTTGCAGCTTTCCAGGCTAGAGCTTGTGGAAGCAATTCGTCAGGAACTCGAAGAAAATCCTGCGCTAGAGGAGGTGCAGGATTTTACCGATGAGGAACTGCGGACAGAACAATCCAAAGCTGCATCTGATGATACGCCTGCAATAAAAGAAGTCGAAATAGAAGAAAAAATTAACGATGCTATTGATTGGAACAATTATATTGATGAGTACAATTCGACCGGAAAAATTTTTGAGACCGAAAAAAAAAATATACTAAATTTCGAGTCATTTGTAGCTTGTAAAGAATCTTTGAATGACCATCTCCTCTGGCAACTGCTTATGACCTCTCCAACGGAGGAGGAAGAAAAGATTGGAAGCCTGATAATAGGAAACCTTAACAAGGATGGGTACCTTGACATTCCTGTTGAAGAACTTATCAAAACGAGCGGTTCTTCATCCGATAAAGTTAATCAGGTATTATCACTAATAAAGACATTTGAACCAATAGGTGTCGGCACAAGCGATCTAAAAGAATGTCTGCTGATACAGGCAAAGCATTTTAAACTGGACAATACTATAGTTACGGATATCATAAAAAATCATATCCATCATCTTGAAAACAAGAATTATAAAGCCATTGCCAGTACCTTGAAAGTTAATATTCAGGAGATTATTTCGGCCGTAAATATTATAAAAGGATTTGAGCCGAAGCCGGGACGGACTTTCAGTATTGAAGAACCTCAATATATTAACCCCGATATTTTTGTTTATAAATTTGAAGATGGTTTTTTGATATTACTGAATAACGATGACGTCCCAAAACTTCATGTAAGTTCATATTATAAGCAGTTTGTAAATCGTGGCGGGAAAGTTTCCGATCAAGCAAAAGAATACCTGCGAGATAAGATACGTTCAGCATCCTGGTTGATAAAGAGTATTCAGCAACGGCAGAAAACCATCTATAAAGTGATGGAAAGCATATTGAAGTTTCAGCGGGAATTTTTTGAAACCGGGATAGCGCACTTAAAGCCTATTGTGTTAAGAGATGTTGCAGAAGACATAGACATGCATGAATCGACAATAAGCAGAGTTACAACAAATAAGTATGCCTATACCCCGCAGGGCCTTTTTGAATTGAAATATTTTTTTAATAGTTCTATTAATCGTATCAATGGCGATGCAACATCTTCTGCCAGCGTCCAGGAAAAAATTAGACATATTATTTTAAACGAGGATGCAAGGAAACCGTATAGTGATGAAAAAATTACAATACTTTTAAAAGAATCAAATATAAAGATTGCGAGGAGAACAGTAACTAAATATCGGGAAATGATGCAACTTTTGTCATCCAGCAAACGCAAACAATTTTAACCTATAGACTTTCAGATAAAGAATTTCACTGCGTTATCAGTCAAAATCTTCGACGATGTACACATAAGGAACGGGCACGATTTACTCAGATTTTTCCTTCTATCCTTGTGAAATAAATTATCTGAAAGTCTATAAATTAAGGAACGGGGACGAATTAACTTCCGCAAGTAGGCGCACAGATTTGGGTCGAATTTGTTTGATCTCAGATCACAAAAGTTGAAGGAATAGCGAGCTATTTCAATATTTTTGGGATTTGAGATCGGACAAAGGCGGCCTGAAGCTGTGATGCATAGTTG
>JABZFQ010000202.1 GCA_014237365.1 Desulfobacteraceae bacterium
ACAATATTCAAGATATCCCAGTTTGATCATTTTTCCGACAGTCTCTCATGAGCATATAATTGACAGAAACGCTATCAGAAGAAATTATTGAATTTTTGTAGATACCTGCGGAAAGTGAGCTTATCTTTAGAGCAGGGGCTAGAGTTGATGCGGGAGTCAGGCGAGCCAATGGAGTGCGGAATTTTTTATTTTTACAAGGTGTTCTCAAGGGCTTTTGGTGAGGGGAGTAATGAGGCAGAGGGACTTGGAATGAAAGCCGGAGGATGTCGTCACGACCTTGGGTTTCGTTGCAGTTCAAATCCGGGGCATATCAATGGTGTATGAGACTTCCAGTTAAAAAAGATACACTTTGTGAAGACATGTGTTCAGTGTTTAATTTATATCTATGGCAACACTGTCATTAATCTCAATAGAATGAGTTAAATTTATTACAATTTCTTTACTCTTGATAATATTTAATTTTGCTAATTTTTTCACAATCATTCTTTTATTTAATGTAAATATTTTTGTTGGCTTTACTCTGCTTTCATAATGCAAATTACCGCTGTCTAGATCTTCATTTACAATCTTTACACTCTTATCATAATTTCTTGGATTGCTGGTAATAGCACAACAAATTACATCTTCATTATTTGAATTATATTCATGATTTGAAATTATTATACTGGGTCTTCTTTTTGTTTGTGTCAAATCTGAAAAAGGAAATGGAATTAGAATTATATCCCTTTGATTAACATTCATTCCACTGGTCATCGTATTCATTATCCCAAAATTTAATTAATGCGTTCTCTGCGATTGGTGATTTGTCTTTTTCTAAATGTTCTACTTGTTCTTTTAATTTTGTTATTTCAGAAAATAAATATTGAAACACATCATCTTTTTCGAATGAAATCATTGTAGTTACTTTATATTCTTTCGTAACTTCATAAGATATCTCACTATCCACTTTGCTAGTATCTATAAACAAAGTCTCAGGATTTAATGTTTTAGTAAGACTCATCAGAATCCTCCTCCATGAACTTTATGAAAAATTCAATTAAATCGCTGTTTTGAGATTCAATGTGTAATTGTTTATTCTTGATTTCTTCACTGGTGTGGTGCGACAATATAATTGGAATTCCTTTTTTTTCACCATCAATTTTTATTTCATTAATAAAAACAACGGCTATCGGAAAAATTTTTGTCTCAAATTCAGAAATTATCTCGAGAAATTCTTTATTAAAGATCGAATTTAACAATTTATTTTCAATTAAGACTTTTTCAGCTTTTGCCATTGTAGTTTGTTTTGTTATAAAAGTATATAATATTATATGAAATTGAATTGCTTGCTTTTATAAATCAATTCAGAGGATGCACAAAATACCCCATCCCGCAACAGTCACATACCCCTGACTTAAGTACCATAAGCCTGTTTATAATACCTGCCATCTGATTTTTCATTTCGTCCGTCAATGTCCCGAAAATAGTTCATAACCACACTCTCCAATACAATAAACGCAATCTCATAAAAATATTTCCAAAATTAAATCCCAAAAAAAGCAAGTGTACACACAACTTACCCGCAAGTTATTGATTAACTTTCCATA
>JABZFQ010000135.1 GCA_014237365.1 Desulfobacteraceae bacterium
TCTTTGTTAATTGTTTTTACGAGTTCCTCAATAGTTGCCTTTGGATTCTTGAGTAGTGAGACTAAAATGGTTACAGCATGCGTGTCTGAGGGAAAAGTAGACAATGGCTGGTCTGTAAAATGTGAAACACAATATATAGTAGGTACTTGCGTCAAGTGGATACCCCGTTTCGCCTTTACGTTGGTAGCCCTGAATTCTAAACGTTGACAGCAAGTTTGTTTTTAGTTAGGAACGTGGACGAATTAACTTCCACAAGTAGGCGCACAGATTTGGGTCAGATTTGTTCGATTTCAGATCACAAAAGTTGATGGAATAGCAAGCTATTTCAATATTTTGGTGATTTGAGATCGGGCAAAAATGGCCTGAAGCTGTGATGCATAGTTGTGGAAGTTAATTCGTCCACGTTCCTTAGGAACAGGGAAGTAGCCTGATTGAACATTATGCAAAAGGTTGTATCAAATGAAAAATAACGAAAGAAAAAAGAATTTTCAAATAAACACACAACGCTTCAATGTTTCAATATCTAAAGTTGTTTATAAACAATTTAAAGAAAAACTGAAACAAGAGGGATTGCGATCAACAAGATTGCTTAGCCAGTTTGTTGTCAACTATGTGCTTTATTTGGACAAAAGCTTTGTAAAAAATGACCGCAGATCAAAAGAAAAGAAAAAAGGGGTACTTATTGTCGTGACAAATGAACAGTATTGTAAATTTGCTGAAAAAGTATCAAAAGAAAATATTGACGGATCAAGAGCCGTTGAACAATTTATGGAGAACTATATCAATTTTATTGATAAAAAGAAGAAATAAATCATGAACACTTTTTCGCTCAATAATTCATTGACTGTGGCTATCAATTCCCTGGATAAGAACTTGCGCGACATTCTTATTTTCAAGTATGGTATTAGAGGAAAAGGTTGTTTTTCATCGGAAGAGACTGCTAACAGATTCAATATATCAATAAAAAAAATGCTTATGCTTGAAAGAAAAGCCATCAGAAAATTAAGAAATCCGCTTGTTTTCAAGCAGATTGTAAAAGATCTTGAATCAATGCACAGTCTTGTATGGACGACCGTATCAGAAGCTGTATCGTCTGCTGGTGAAATAGTTTATAAGTCAGAATCAATACAGCAAACATTTGATAAGCTCCAGGGTGAAATACTCTTAGGCATCAAATGTGAGTATAATACACCGAACGTGTGGCTTTCGGAAAATGCGTATGAGCTTCCAATTGCCTGGTTTCGCAGCAAATATCCTGAAAAGATCGTCCTTGCGGCCGTCAACGAAACAAACAATATTTTAAAAAAAATCAGCCTGCCTGTTACAATTCAATTTCTTCTCAAATCCCTCAATATTGACGATGAACTTATGAAACTGGTCATTTCCCTGGTTGATCCAACCTTAAAGTTTTATAGAGAATATACAGCAAAACGACCACTTTCCACGATGCAGCTCAGAACTATCCGCGTTCATTTGATATTGCTTCATAAATACTTTAACAATCAAACTCAGTGTCATCAAATAATTAAAGAGCACAACTCACTATACACTGATGACCATCTTGTTCCGGAAACGGCTGGAAAAGTTATGATTTCAAATCCTCATCTGTTTTGCGGATCAGAAGATAAAGGATGGAAGTGTATTGAACAATCAACAAATGTTTTAACGCAAAAAATTGTAAACAAAAAAACAACTGAAAAAAATCCGAAAGATGAAAAACCTTGTTATTTTTTTGAGCGTCCATGGTCTGAAACAACTGCAATAAACATAGTTAAAGAAATTCTGGAAGAAAAAAAGATTTGCCATATTTCAGATATTAACAAAGCCTTTATGGAGAGAGTTGGTCATAGATATATTTTGGTAAATGTCAGCGCAGCTTTGAGGAAAGAAAATAATTTCAAGGTTATGGCTCCTGGAGTTTATGCTCTTTATAATTGCAATCTCAAACCTGACGACTTAAATGAGTTATATAAGGTGCTTTTAAATGATAAAGACTGTTATGCTTATATTACCGAACGATATGCAGGAGCACCAATGAATATCTATCCGCTGTGGACACCATCCATGGAACGGATGTGGTGCATATGGGCCAAAAAACATGGCAACGATAAAACGTATCAATCGCTTTTATACATAGCAAATCCCAGCCTGTGGGCAACAGGAGAAAACCTTGAAAAATGGAATGAAGAAAAAAAATGGAACGGATGTTATTACTTTGAATCTGATCTGAGCTATCCTGTATGGGAAAAAATACCTCCACTTCAAGACATTTTTACCATAGTGACAGATTCAAAACTCAAAGGATACATTAATTGGAAAAATGCAAACCGTTCCATGAACCTATTACCTAATCGCTATAAATCAGCCTCAATTTTGTTCATTTTAATCGTATTAGAAGTTATTTTACCTGCAGAGCACTGGCAAAAACTCCACTATTTGGGGCCAAAATTAGATGATTTTATTTCCAAACTGATAGATGAAATCCGCAAAAAAGGCTTTGTGCACTGGGAAGATAATGCCGGCCTTTATTTGAAACGCCTGATATGTGATAAAAAAATAAAAAAAAATATGGGGTGGGTTACGGTAAATGACTACAAAAAACTTGTAAGAATTTTAAATAAAGAAACAGTCAATTGGCAAGATCTTAAGGATATTGATAATGCGCCTAAACAAATGGAACTTCCTTTCTATGATATATAGGAACGTGGACGAAATAACTTCCCTAAGGAACGTGGACGAAATAACTTCCCTAAGGAACGTGGACGAAATAACTTCCACAACTATGCATCACAGCTTCAGGCCGCCTTTGTTCGATCTCAAATCCCAAAAATATTGAAATAGGTAAGCTATTCCATCAACTTTTGTGATGTTCCTAACTATAGATTTTCAGATAATTCATTATGCCCTCTCCTCGTGCCTTGAAGACAAAACAAAATTTTTCGCAATATTGTACAACTTATTTCTACTCACTGCCTATAGACTGTCACATATTAAATTTCACTGCGTTATCGGTCGTCGACGTATTACAAATACAGCCTTCTCCCTCTGGCCCTGTGTAATTTATATGTGACAGTCTATAAGAGGAGCAAAATAACCGGTGTTTGCTAATTTCATATATTTTATAATAGTTCTTTTAATATATACTACATACCTGCCTCCTGAAGAACCGAACTTCTCTCCCGTTGAAACTTCTTTGCTGTTTCTTGGCTTGATTATAGTCTTTGCATATTTTACTCGTATGCAGTTTCATAAACTTGAAAAACAAATCCCTAAAGACAATATATTCCGCCTTGACCACAATATAAATGCAATAATAACTCGGCAGTCTGTTATGGCAATAGTGCTTTTCACCATAAATATTTATGGACTGAGCCTTACTTTTTTTTTTGAAAACATTCCCTTATTTATTGTGATTCCTACTTTACAGGCATTAGTTTTTATTGGTCTTTTTGTATTATACCTTGCTATTATCCAGACTTATGCTTACGGGCCATATAAAAGGCTTTACATAACCGACCTGTCAAGGCGTTCTTATGTTTTGTCTAATATTTCATTTTCTATTCCCGTTCTTTTCCCCTGGCTACTGCTGTCAGGAATTGCTGACATTATAAATGCGCTTCCATTTGAACTGCCGAAACGTTTTCTTTCCATTCCGGAAGGACAGGTAATCTATTTTCTTGTTTTCCTCTCCACAGTAGTAATAATTGGGCCTGCAATGATTCAGAAGTTCTGGAGGTGCAAACCACTTGAATCCGGTTATGTGAGAAGCAGAATCGAAAAACTTTGTAAAAGGGCCGGATTAGAATACACCAACATTCTTTACTGGCCCATATTCGGCGGTAGAATGATCACAGCAGGTATCATGGGCCTGATTAAAAAATTCCGATATATTCTTATTACAAAAGCGCTGGTTCGCCACCTTGAACCAAAAGAAATGGATGCTGTAATTGCGCATGAAATAGGACATATCAAAAGAAAACATCTGCAGTTTTATCTGGTATTTTTTATTGGCTATATTTTTTTTTCGTATACTTTATTTGATTTTCTTATATATTTTATTATCTATGCTGATCCGGTATACAGGTTAATAAGCAGTTCGGGTATTAACTACGATACAATAATCCAGGCCGTTTTCAGCCTGATTATATTTTTTATCTACTTCCGCTATATCTTCGGATATTTCATGCGCAATTTTGAACGTCAGGCAGACACATATGTATATGCTCTCTTCCCCAGCGCAAAACCGCTGATATCTACATTCAAAAAGATAGCAGCGACAACCGGGCAACCGCCGGACAGACAGAACTGGCATCATTTCAGCATTAAAGAACGAATTGAATATCTCAATTTGTGTGAACAAGACAAAACCTATATAACCAGACATGACCGAAAAATAAAAAAAAGCATTGCCGCATATCTTGTAGCAATAGTCATAATAGGAGGTATTGGATATAATTTAAATTATGGTGAAACCGGAAAAAAGTTAAGCAAACATTTCATCGAAAAGATACTGTTAAGAGAAATTAATAAGACACCAGACAATCCGTACGTTTATAGCAATCTGGGAGATCTTTATTACAATATCAATAATTATACTGAAACGATCAGAGCATATGAAAAATCAATAGATCTTAAACCAGACAACCCGCATGTTTTAAACAATCTTGCATGGCTTTATGCCACATGTGACGATAGAAATCTGCGGAACCCTGAACGCGCTTTGAATCTTGCATTGAAGGCTGCGAAGCTTGAAGAATCTCCACACATACTGGACACTCTTGCGGAAAGCTATTATATAAATAGCCGGTTGGAAGAAGCTATTTCAACTGAATCATATGCTCTTAGGATAGCTAAAAAACAACGTTCATATTATGAAAAACAGTTAAAAAAACTTATAACAGCCGCTAAAAGTGGTCAATAAAACAGTAGGTTGTTGGGGTGGCTGTAACAGTTCACGGAGTGATTTGCCGACTCCAACAGTCTTTGTACCACCTCGTCTCTCCGATTGGCACCATGAAAAGCTTTTACCGTAGCCTCTTATCAGTATTCATGGGCACACGTCGGTGAAGCCTGAACCTCTAAATCCGTGAACGGTTACGTCTGGCTTAAAATAGGAAAGTTTTGGAGATGGATTCAGAAGAGTGGGGAGAAACATTATCGTGACGCAGGACTTTTCGTGACTGCAACGGAAGGAGAAAAAACCGAGAAGCAATTCAAAAGGGGATGATGAGCTTTGGCTGATGATTGATGTCGACCGATGGCCATCGTCAACCGGCACGCATGTTTACAAGGTTGTCAAAAAAGTAAAGTAAATCTTTTCCTTCTGGCAAAATACAACAATATATATGACTCTGTTGATTTACTCCGATTTTGAAAAATAGAATACAATATATTGTTGTAGATTCAAAATTAGACACACCATGTTGTACCAATTTTTTTGAAATGATAGTAAATCAACCGATCAATATTAAAATATGACGAAATCAAAGCAATTATCATCCCGCTTTTATGAAATCTCTGAAAAAGAAAAAGGAGAATTCTTAATTCGCTTAAAAGGTAAAATTGATATTAAAAACTCGGCCCACATTCTTAAAGAACTTGCTCCCGCCGTAAATGGTAATGCCCTTTCTTCTCTGGTAATAGACCTTGGGGAAGTAAATTATCTTGATGATTTTGGGGCATTTGTGCTTCTTGAAATAAAACGCCTCGTGGCTGAGCAAAAGGGAAAATTTAGTATTGTTAATGTCAAAGACAATGTAAAGGGAATCCTTTCATTAGTTAATTTTGAATCTCATGAATGTTTTATACCTCTGAAAAAATATAAGCAGCCCAACATCCTCGTACATCTTGGTGAATCAACCATACAAAATGCTGACAATATAAGCTTTTTTATTTCCTTTCTGGGCTCCGTTATTTTGTCTTTTATCCATGTTTGTATTCATCCTAAAGACCTGCGTATAAATGACACTATAACATATATGAAAAAAACCGGTGTGGATGCTCTCCCTATAGTTGCACTCATCAGCTTTCTGCTCGGCCTTGTCATGGCATTTATGTCATCTCTTCAACTGCAGCAATTCGGAGCAAACATATATGTTGCCTCGCTGGTATCTATTGCAATGGTATCTGAACTTGGACCTATTATGACAGCAATTGTCGTGGCTGGAAGATCCGGCTCTGCTTTTGCTGCAGAAATTGGTACTATGAGGATTTCAGAAGAAATTGATGCTCTTTTTACTATGGGATTTAACACGACAATATTTCTGGCCATTCCCAGAATCATAGCGTGCATTATCGTTGTTCCCATATTAACTCTTTTTTCAGATCTATTTGCAATTTCAGGAGGTCTCCTGGTGGGAGTTTTTATGCTTGATCTGAGCACAACATCCTATATAAATCAAACAATAGAAACACTTACGCTATTTGAAGTAATGTGGGGCATGGGTAAAAGCTTCGTATTTGCAGCACTTATAGCATGGATAGGATGTTTTAGAGGATTTCAGGCAAGAGGCGGCGCTGATGCTGTCGGCAACGCCGCAACATCGGCTGTTGTCAGCAGTATTTTTCTGATAATACTTTTTGATTCAATTTTTGCCGTGATTCGCAGTTACTGGTAACACATGAAAAAACAAGCCATCATAAATGTAAAAAATCTTGTTGCACGATACGGAGATGATGTAATTCTTGACAATATAAGCTTTGATGTCTTTGAAGGAGAAATACTGGTAGTCCTTGGCATCAGCGGATGTGGAAAATCAACCTTACTAAGACATATGATCGGACTTGATAAGCCTTTCTCAGGAAATATAATAATCGATGGCAAAGATATTACATCAAGTGATGGTTTACACTATAATGTACTAAAAAAAATAGGGATTTTGTTTCAAAGCAGCGCTCTGTTCGGATCAATGACCATAGCTGAAAATATAGCTCTTCCTATTCAAGAATATTCTGATTTTTCAAAAAGCTCTATAATAAATTTAGTCAGGATGAAACTTTGTATGGTTAATCTTCAAGGGTATGAAGATTACCTGCCGTCAAAAATTAGCGGAGGAATGAAAAAGAGAGCCGGCCTGGCAAGGGCTCTGGCGCTTAATCCAAAAATTCTTTTTCTTGATGAACCAACAGCCGGTCTTGATCCTGTCAGTTCTGCAGAAATCGATGAATTGATTTTATTAATCAACAAAAGCATCGGGACTACAATGGTTATTGTTACCCATGCGCTTGACAGCATATTAAACGTTGCACAACGCATAATTATGCTTGATAAAAAAACAAAAAGTATAATTGCTGAAGGGGATCCCGGATATCTGAAAGATCATAGTCAAAATGTATCCGTCAAACAGTTTTTTAATCCTAAGGAACGGGGACGAAATAACTTCTCCAACTATGCATCACAGCTTCAGGCCACCTTTGTCCGATTTCAAACCCCAAAAATATTGAAATAGGTAAGCTATTCCATCAACTTTTGTGATCTGAGATCAAACAAATTCGACCCAAAGCTGTGCGCCTACTTGGGGAAGTTAATTCGTCCACGTTCCTAAGGGCTCGGTCAAAAAGCAGAAAAATATAAAATGGCTTCTATTAAAACCAAAGTTGCTGTAGGTCTTTTTGTAATAATAGGATTAGCCTTAGCTGTAGTTACAATAATATGGCTTGGACAATCCCATTATCTTGAAGAAGGTCAGTATTATATCGCTTACTTTGATGAATCAGTCCAGGGACTTGCAAAGGATTCCCCTGTCAAATACAGAGGGGTATCCATAGGCAGGGTTGATAATATAGTCGTGGCGTCTGACGCAACTTTGATTAAGGTAATATTAAAAATTGAGTCTGGCTTAAAACCGGAAGATCATTGTGCAGACATTGTTGCCGAGTTAAAGTCAGTAGGTATTACCGGCATAATGTTTATTGAGCTTGAACGAAAAAAGGATAACGAACCCGACCTTTCACCTGAAATAACTTTTCCTTCAGAATATCCTGTTATTGCCACAAAACCATCTAACATAAGCCAGATTATAAAAGGTATAGATAATGTTTTGAATCAAATCAACGCTCTGGACTTACAAGGAATAACAGCTAAGTTTAAAATTACGCTTGACACGATAAACAAAACTGTCGAGGATTCCCAAATCAAAAAAATAGCATCTGATTTCAGATCATCCCTTGATAAGGTAGAAATAATGCTGGAATCCTTTAGTCATGCCAGCTTATCATTTGATAATTTTGCAAAAAATGCCGATAAAACAGTTTCCGGAATTGATAGTATTGTTAAAGAAAACAAAAAGGAATTTACAGAAGCAATTTCCAATTTTAAAAATACTATTAAACACGCAGATACTTTAATGGGCAATGGATCAAAACTTATTAAAAATGCAAATGTAAAACTTTCAATTCTGCAGCGTCAGCTTTTTATAACTTTGCAAAATTTAGAAAAAGCAAGTTATAATATGAACAGGCTCTTAGAGCTTATAGCTGATCAGCCTTCACAAATTATTTTCGGAGAACCACCCTCTGAAAAAAATGTGGAGCCGGTTAACTAAAATGGATTATTTAAAAAAAATTATTTATTTGATTATTCTTTCCGCCCTGCTTGTATGTGGTTGTCTGAATCTAACACCTCAACCAAACAAAAAAATTAATTATTACACATTGGAATATGATCCTCCTGAAACAGCAAATCTAAAATCCCTTCCATTTGTTATTTATATAGAGCGCTTTAATGTAGCTCCTTTATACGACTCAAACAGGATAATATACAGTCAAAAAAAGTTTAAAAGAAATGTTTATATCTACCATAAGTGGATAGCAAACCCCGGTGATCTTATCACTTATTATCTGACAAGGGATATAAAGCGTTCCTCCCTTTTCAGCACCGCATTTAGTTCAAACAACAGCTATTCATCAACGCATATAATTAACGGAACAGTGGATGAGTTTTTTGAACAAGATGATGATAAAGTATGGAAAGCAGTTTTTGCCATAAACATTACACTTATATCAAAAGATGAGCTGGATATCAGCAAAAGTGTGCTTATGCAAAAACGATACAGCGCCATAGAACCTTGCAGCAGGAAGAATCCTCAGGCTCTTGCAGAAGCGATGAGCAAAGCAATGGCAAATATTTCTGACAGAATTATAAAGGATATATATAAATGTCTGGATAAGGAACGTGGACGAATTAACTTTCACAATTAGGCGCACAGATTTGGGTCGAATTTGTTTGATCTCAGATCACAAAAGTTGATGGAATAGCTTACCTATTTCAATATTTTTGGGATCTGAGATCGGACAAAGGCGACCTGAAGCTGTGATGCATAGTTGGGGAAGTTAATTCGTCCACGTTCCTAATAGAAAGTAATCGTTCAGAGGTTCAGGGTTCAGGGTTGCCTAGTTCCCATGCTTCAGAGTGGGAACGGGAAACAATTCTAATTATGGCATTTTTTTCTTTTACAATTGTGGCTACTGGTTGACTACTTGACTACTTAAAGGCTTACGTTATGATACCTCAAAATCTAAGCAGCATTCCCGCATGGAAGAGTCTGAAGCAACATGCTGAAAACTTTAGCCGGCCTGACAGGCATTTAAAATATCTCATCAAAGAAAAAAACAGGCTCGAAAAATTTTCTTTAAAATGCAATGGTCTTTTCTACGATTTTTCGCGTCAGAGAGTAGATGAAAAGGCCATGTTTCTACTTTTTGAACTGGCAAAAGCAAGAAAACTAAAAGAGCAGTTTATTTCAATGATGAATGGTGAAAAGGTAAATGTTTCTGAAAACAGAGCCGCTCTTCACACTGCTTCAAGAAATTTCTCAGGCAATTCTATTTTTATCCACGAAAAGGATGTAATGCCCGAGATAATAAAAACAAGAAACAATATCAGACAATTTGCTTTAGAAGTTCATAATGGAAAAATAACCGGATCAACCGGAAAACCTTTTAAACATGTTGTTGTAATCGGTATAGGAGGATCGTATCTGGGCACAAAATTTGTTTCTTGTGCTCTGGAAGCCTTTGCGGATAAAGATATTGAAATACATTTTTTGTCAAATGTAGATATCCACAATTTTGGGAATATAGTATCCAGAATAGAGCCGGAATCTACCTTGTGGATAGTTGTTTCAAAAAGCTATACAACCGCCGAAACTATTGCCAATGCAAATCTTGCTGTTTCATTTATGAAAGAAAAAGGGCTTGATCCTTCTCAGCACCTTGTAACTGTTACCAGCAAAGGAAGCCCCGGAAACGATCCTGCGAATCCTGTTCTATCTTCATTTAACATGTTTGATTTTATAGGAGGCAGATACAGTGTAACCTCTGCGGTTGGCGGTGTACCACTTAGTCTGTACTTGGGTTATGATAAGTTTGAGCAATTTTTAAAAGGCGCAGAAGAAATGGATATTCACGCAAAAAATTCTCCATGCGCAAAAAATATCCCTCTGATTGCTGCTCTTATTTCAATATGGAACAATAATTTTCTAGGATATCAAGCTCAGGCAATAATTCCTTATGCATCCCCGCTGCAAAAGCTGGCACCCCATATTCAGCAGCTAAACATGGAAAGTAACGGCAAATCAGTAACGCGGGAAGGACATTCCCTGGATGAACCAGCAGGTGCTATTATTTTTGGAGAGCCAGGTACAAATGCCCAGCATTCTTTTTTTCAACTGGCGCATCAGGGACGTCCCTTTCCCATTGAGTTTATAGGAGTAATCAAACCTCAGTACAATCAGTATAATTACAAATCAAAACGCGTTACAAATCATCAGGAATTATGGGCAAATCTTATCTCACAGCCAGCAGCACTTGCTTTAGGGAAAGAAGATAAGAATAAAGCAAAATGCTTTCAGGGCAACAGGCCATCTTCCACTATACTTATAAAAGATCTTTCACCTGAAAGTGTTGGCCGTCTTTTGTCGTTTTATGAGGCAAAAACTATTTTTGAGGCTTTTATATGGGGCACAAATCCCTTCGACCAGTTCGGTGTGGAACTAGGCAAAGCAATAGCTTCCGGCATCAGAAACGAAATAGCATCAAAAAATGAACAAAAAGATCATTCGTTTGAAAATATGGATGAAATTACAAAATTTTACCTTAATACATTATTTTCAGGTAAGGAACGTGGACGAATTAACTTCCCCAAGTAGGCGCACAGATTTGGGTAGTCCCTACAAAACAATGCGGGTCAATAATTTCAATAAGTTACATCTCATAGCTTCTGGCAACACTTTGCGAAAAATCAGGTGGTTGCAAAGCAAAACATGGCGGTATTTCCAAACCTGCATTGCTTTGTAGGGACTACCCAGATTTGGGTCAAATTTGTTTGATCTCAGATCACAAAAGTTGAAGGAATAGCTTACCTATTTCAATATTTTTGTGATCTGAGATCAAACAAAGGCGGCCTGAAGCTGTGATGCATAGTTGGGGAAGTTATTTCGTCCACGTTCCTAAGTTATAAGTAGTGAAAAGTGAATAGTGAATAGTGAAAAAATACTCAAAGTTTTGAGCAATATGGTATGATTGAACAACAGAGTCATAAATAATTTCCGTGCCGGACAATCTCTCCTTCTATAAGATAAATTACTTCTTCTGCGATATTAGTACCATGATCCGCTATTCTTTCCAGGTGGCGTGAGATTAAGAGCAAATTGATTAAATACGCCACACGATCCGGATATTCTCCTATTGCCTGCTTAATCCTGTCATATGCCTCACTCTGCATCTTATCTACTTCATCATCAAGACCACAGACCTTAAATGCAAGATCAATATCCAGATTAACAAGCGCATCAAGGCTTTTTTTAAGCATGTCTTCGGTTTTTCCGGCCATTAGGGAATAATCGAAAGAAATATCAATTTTTTCCCTTTTGGCAATAATTCTAACCCGTCTCGCTATATTTACTGCTTCATCAGCAATTCTTTCCAGATCATTATTTATTTTAATTACCGCGGTAAGAAATCTCAGATCAATAGCAACCGGCTGATACAAGGCCAAAATTTTCAGGCATTCTTCTTCTATTTCTACTTCCATCTCATCAATCTCATGATCTGAAAGTATAATTTTTTTTGCAGCATCACCATCTCTTGTTTCTAAAGCCTTTATTACCATGCGAACACGTTCCTCCACCATTGCTCCAAGTGAAAGAATTCTTTTTTTTATTTTTTCCAGTTCTCTAAAAAAATGTTTAGCCATAATGTGTATCTCACCTTTAGCCAAAACGGCCTGTTATATAATCTTCCGTCTGTTTTAGATTGGGCCTGGTAAAAATAGTGTTTGTCTTACCTACCTCTATTAATTTCCCCATATAAAAAAAAGCAGTAATATCTGAAACTCTGGCTGCCTGCTGCATGTTATGAGTTACAATTATAATGGTAAATGATTTTTTTAATTGATGAATTAATTCTTCAATTTTTTGGGTAGCAATAGGATCAAGAGCCGAGCAGGGTTCATCCATTAGTAATATTTCGGGTTCCACAGCCAGTGCTCTGGCTATGCACAGTCTCTGCTGCTGTCCTCCTGAAAGCCCAAGAGCTGATTCATGCATTCTATCTTTAACCTCATCCCAGATAGCCGCCAGCTTAAGACTCTCTTCTACTCGTTTTTCAATAAGGCCCTTATTTTTAATGCCATTTACTTTTAAACCATAAGCAACATTCTCAAAAATTGTTTTAGGAAAGGGATTTGGTTTTTGGAATACCATACCGACGCGGCTTCTAAGCATTACCACATCTACTGAAGGATCATAAATATCAAGGCCGTCTAATAAAAGATTACCTTCTACTCTGCTTATGGGAATCAAATCATTCATCCGGTTCAAACAACGCAAAAAAGTACTTTTACCGCAGCCTGAAGGCCCAATAAGCGCAGACACCTCATTTATATGAAAATCAAGAGAATTATCATGCAGCGCTTGAAATTTACCATAATAAAAATTCAAATGTTTTACTTCTATTTTTACGGCTTTATCCACACGAATTTCCTTATACGTAACATTTTTCCAATAAGAAATGGCTTGTTTATATTAGTCCAAAGGTACCTTTACACACTGTTAAGTGCCTAAAGTGCCTAAAGTGCCTAAAGTGCCTAAAGTTAAGGAATGCTACCATTTTATATATTCCTTAAAACATCAATATATAAGAGGGCAAACGCCTGTTGTTGCCCTTCCGCCCTGTGGTTGCATATTATCAGGGCAGGCACAGGGGCCTGCCCCTACGGGATATTGCCGAATACATTGGGCCGGATTTTCCGGAGGTTCGAATCGTTTTGCACATTC
>JABZFQ010000163.1 GCA_014237365.1 Desulfobacteraceae bacterium
TGATAACTGCTGCCCGATAAGGGTTATGGAATGCTTGAGCGGAGTGCGGTGAAAGTCGCACGCTCCGTTCTTAGAAGAGGGAGAGCGAGTAATCGCTCTTTCTTATTCGACCAGCTCTGTTGCGGTTGGGTGTGCCGTCGTAACGTTTGACTAATTTTCGCACTCGTTTTTACCAAGTATGTGAATATTTTAAGATTATATTACTAATTTTTAACCATTTTATATTTTAGAATCTACAAAATTAAAAGATAAAGATGGATAAAGAAAAATTTCAAAATACATATTGATTAATTTATCATCTCATATTCCAATTTTCACACACAATCGGTTTGCAATCATTATCGTTCGAGCCGTTAATCTGGCATCTATATATTATTCCATTTCCATCGGGATTATAAACAAAGTTTTTACAATTCCCACAATTCTTGCATCTTCCTTGTAAATGTTCTCGTTTCTGCTGAAAGCATGCTCAGGATCCTCTCTAAACTCCTTCTCTCATCTTGTGATGAGAGATGGATGTAAACCATGTTCACGGCTGAACTGTGCCTTACATTTACCATTTTCACATTCACGTAAGACTTTCAATTTAAATTCTCGTGTATATGTTCGTCTTATTCTCATACGTACACCCCAAAGGTTTTTATTGTTTAACTAAATGTCCGTTATTTGGGGTGCACTCCATTTTTGACCCAAGAAGAACCTACCAATAAAGTAGGTGTAAGACGAGAAACCATTGTGTTTTTAGAAAGAGGAAAGTATAATCCCTCATTAAAATTTGCATATGATGTAGCTAAAGTTTTGGAATCAAAAATCGAAGAGGTTTTTATTTTCGAGGATTAAGTTTTATTTCATAGTTTATTGGTTGGTGAATATAAATATTTATACTTTATATACCATATAAAATGTAGAGGTCAAGAATGAATGTGATTGAACTATTGACACGGTTTTTGGTTGGCGGATCTCTAATCGTATTAGTTTCTTTACTTGCTAAAACATGACTTTCGGGCAAATCAAATCTTCTGCTAAGTTAAACACAACCATCCCAAAATCCGACTACCCACCATTGATTATACTGAATATGTATATTCCTACATATAAGTACTTGTGTATCATTGAATTGAAAAGAATATAAAGATAACCTTGAGAGATTTAAGAAATCTTTAAAAGGGGAATACGAATTTAGACAAGGATTTAGTGTATGGAATTGATACATAATTGAATTCGACATGTTTTAAGATATCATTTATCATTCTATGCAAGCTGTTTTTGACAAAATGTCTCTATCATGAAAAATAGGGATTGTTGACGTTGTTCGAATCAATATTTCAGCTTGACGGGAATGCTTTTGTTGACAGCAAAAAGATGGTTATTGAACTGGAGATGAATTTAAAAGAAACGGAGTTGATGACAAAACTTAATAAAGGTCTTTGTGTATTATATATGTTGAATGGCACAGTTCCAAAATCCAGTTATGTAGTAAAAAGTAAGCATATCATCACAACAAATATATATTTATTTATATCATGAACTATTTATAGTTATATGATAATTATGGTATCAATATATCC
>JABZFQ010000085.1 GCA_014237365.1 Desulfobacteraceae bacterium
CTAAGTGCTTACCCTGGCTGTTCCACCTCAGGTGGTGTAACATTGAATCAGTACACGTAGGTCTTACATTTTACCATTAATTCCAGGAATAACTTGACATTAACAATCCCAAAACCAAAACCAAAACAGCTTTCAATATCATTAATCATGTGCTGAATGGTCTTGTGGATGCTTTCGGTTATTTCATTTTAATATGTTTCAGAAGAACTGGCTGCTACATCAAGTATGTGCTGGCATCATAACTGGCTGAAGTAATATTGATATTGATAGCTGGCAAATGGCGATACTATTGTTATAAAGGTTACGAAAAACCAGAATAACATTCTAAATAAACTCAATTCATGCGGTTAAAAATGCGGGATTTTGGATATAATTTTCCGGTTAAATGTATTGCGATGATTTTATCATGTAATTTGATTTAATAGACTTTGGTGATTAGGTTTGGACATGAGAAAAAGAAAATATCATCAATTTCCCCTTCATGATGTTGATTTTACCCAAAAGTACAGTTTTTGGGCTGACCTTTCATATCTTGTAGAAACATTTGCAGGAATGAATAACAAATCCGGGTCAATAAAATTGATAGGAAATGAAGGGGAAACCCTGAATATAAAACGAAATATTGCTATTGATATCGCTGAAGCAAATGTAGATTTCGTACAATTGACCAATCAAAACCGGAAAAATATAATATTGAAAATTGATCCGAATGGTACAATTGATTTCAGGTTTCGGATACTTTATTCACACCTGAATCAAAAATACAACCGCATCGCCACCAGAGGCGATACATTCCTGGTCAGGAGTGAACTTGCTAACGGTATTCTAACATTGAAGGTACACCTGGCGGAAGGTCCCGGGCATACAACCTGTAATGAGATTGCCGATACTATAGTAGACGAGATTGATCGTAGTAATAAAAAATAATAATCTATATCTATAATAGATTAGCCACCCGCCATTGGAAATAATACGAGGGTTGCGTATAAGTTGGTTGTATTTGTCCTAATATAAATTATTATATATTGTCGAACAGTTTTAATTTTTTTAGGTACATAAAGTATAAATTTGACTGGTTTGAGTTACTAAAAGGGTTTAGGAAATTATTTTCATTTGGAAATACAATCGAAAGTACTGATATTTTCGGAGCATTTAAATATATTACATCATATTGCTCATCTGGTGTAATAATGGAAGGAATTGCCATAACCAAAGATTCAACATCTGAAGACTTAGAACCAATAGCAATGGCCATCTATTCAGCAGTTGGTCTCCCGGTAACAATAAAGAGTAAGAATAATAATGGGATTAGGATTGAGAACAATCAGGTCATAGATTATAATTACACTGGCAAATACCTGGAAATGGCAATAGAACAAAAAAAGACCATACATGGCTTTGCCGAACAGGGGCCATATAAGGATGTTCCTGTAGTTGTTTCACCAATCAAGGATAAAGAAGGTGAGGTTGTAGGTGCCATCGGAATAGTCAACCTTGCGGGTTTTATCGATCTTACAAGACTTTAATTCCAAAAATCTTATATTGTAACCTGTGCTTTTTATTT
>JABZFQ010000338.1 GCA_014237365.1 Desulfobacteraceae bacterium
CGTGGACGAAATAACTTCCCCAACTATGCATCACAGCTTCAGATCGCCTTTGTCCGATCTCAAATCCCAAAAATATTGAAATAGGTAAGCTATTCCTTCAACTTTTGTGATCTGAGATCGAACAAATTCGACCCAAATCTGTGCGCCTACTTGTGGAAGTTAATGCGTCCACGTTCCTTAGAATTGCTGAGTAACTCCTGCAACTCCTAATTATCAATTAGCACGCCGAAAGGCGTACCATAACTTTAGGCATTTTAGGCACTTATGTCCACACCGATACTTGAAATAAGAAATCTTAAAACCTGGTTTCCAATAAAACGCGGCATCATGGCAAGGACGGCAGGATATATTAAAGCTGTTGATGGAATATCTATGCATCTATACAAAGGAGAAACGCTTGGCCTTGTCGGCGAATCAGGATGCGGGAAAACAACGCTCGGAAGAACCTTGTTAAGGCTGGAAAAACCTCAAAAAGGAAAGATACTTTTTTTAGGCAAGAATCTTCTTGATCTCAAACGGAAAAAGCTGAAGGAAATGAGAAAAAGAATACAGATGATTTTCCAGGATCCCTTAACCTCTCTAAATCCTAGAATGAATGTCCTTGATATTGTTACAGAAGGGCTTGTCGAATATAAGATAATAAAAAACAATAAGGAAGATCATGCAAAAAGGCTTATGAAAGAAGTCGGACTTGATGAAAACTCAATATACCGCTATCCTCATGAATTTTCCGGTGGACAGCGCCAGCGAATCAGCATTGCAAGGTCTATATCCTTAAAACCCGATTTGCTTGTATGCGATGAACCTGTCAGCGCCCTTGATGTATCTGTTCAGGCCCAGATCATAAACCTTCTGCTGGATCTCAGGGACAGCTATAATCTCTCATATATTTTCATCTCCCATGATATAAGCATAATAAGCAACATAGCAAACCGTATAGCGGTTATGTATCTTGGAAAAATTGTTGAGCAAGGGCCTGCCTCCGATATAATAAACAATCCAATGCACCCTTATACAAAAGCTCTAATAAATGCTGTTCCTACACCTGGAATCTATAAAAAGAAAAAGATTGTCCTCAAAGGAGAAACTCCTTCTCCCTCTTCACCTCCACCAGGATGCCGCTTCCACACTCGTTGTCCGGAAGTTATGGATATATGCAGAAATATAGAACCACAAAAATCAAAAACAGGCATACGCCAGGTGTGGTGCCATTTGTATAAGGAACGGGGACGAAATAACTTCCCCGTTCCTAAGGATTAAAATATATCGT
Source organism: Desulfobacteraceae bacterium (assembly GCA_014237365.1). Taxonomy (GTDB): domain Bacteria; phylum Desulfobacterota; class Desulfobacteria; order Desulfobacterales; family ETH-SRB1; genus B13-G4. The sequence continues at coordinate 1,271 of JABZFQ010000338.1, forward strand.
TCACGGTTCACAGTTATCTGTTTACTTCTTTTTTCAGTGAACTATACACAACGACTGATTGCTTTTGATCAACCATTAACCGTGAACTGTGAACCTTTAAAATTATTCGGCAGGAGCAGCTACCGTTGATTCTTCAGCCACCTGAGCCTCTATCATTTCTGCGCTTTGTTCTTTTGTTGACTCAATCTTCTGTTCCACCACATCGGATTCAGCGGAAACAAAATCCGTTGATTCTTCAATCATTGGAGCCGTTATCTCTGCACTTTGTTCTTTTGTTGACTCTCCACCACATCGGATTCAGCGGAAACAAAATCCGTTGATTTTTCAATCATTGGAGCCGTTATCTCTGCGCTTTGTTTTTTTGTTGGCTCAATCTTCTGTTCCACCACATCGGATTTGCCGGAAGCAGCACCTGTTGATTCTTCAGCCATCTGAGCCTCTATCATCTCCGCCTTTTGTTCTTTTATTGATTCAACTTTCTGTTTCACTACATCGGATTTGCCTGCATCAACTTTTAACAATAAAGCCTTGTTAAGATATCTCATTGCTTCATCAAGATCCGAAATAGCGCCTCTGCTTTCAGCTACACCTGCTTTATACATTAAATCATTAAACTTAATATTATTTAAACGGCTATAAGCTTTTTTGCTAAGATCACCTGTTGTTGCAAATAACAAGGCTTCATTCAGGTATGACTTTATAGCCACATAATCAGGGGTTTCCGACATGCCTAAAATAGCGTCTGCTTTGTCGACATAATAGTTAAAAATAAGAGGAAATACTTCACTTTTAGAATAAACAGCATTAATTAGCTCAGGCAACGGCACTCCTGGCAAACTAATCATCCGCTCTTCGCCCAGGGGAGCATATCTGCCCTGCCAAATCTCAAGTACTCCAGCCTTTTCTTTAATATAATATTTGCTGTTATTTGAAGAACTTGCGCTGAAAATAAGTGCAAACAAAATAATAAAACCAGAAACGAGACCTATAATTACCTTTTTCATAGTTGCTTTTTCTGCAGCTCCTCTTTCTGCGGCAGCTTTTTCTGCTGCATCTCTTTCTGCGGCAGCCTTTTTCGCTGCCTCTTTTTTTGCTACCTCTTTTTCAGCAGCTTCCTTCTTTATTTCAGCCCTGATAGTCGCCATATCTCTCTTCTTGAGCAATAATTTTTTTATTCTTCTGGTTTCTTCATCACTCAAGCCCGAAACAATCGGC
>JABZFQ010000252.1 GCA_014237365.1 Desulfobacteraceae bacterium
TCCCCGCTCTGTGATATATGCGAGATATTGGTGGAATGTGCAAAACGATTCGAACCTCCGGAAAATCCGGCCCAATGTATTCGGCAATATCCCGTAGGGGCAGGCCCCTGTGCCTGCCTTGATAATATGCAACCACAGGGCGGAAGGGCAACCGCAGGCGTTTGCCCCTACGTTATTTGAAAACGAATTGTATCACATAATAGGGAACCATCATCAAGATGGCATTGTTTTATTTTGGTTACACTCTTATCAATTAACACGCCGAAGGCGTAACATCAATTTTCACTTTTCGATAGTCAGATTTCAATCTTAATCCTATGGACTCGCCCAAAGTCATTAAAATTAAAGTATAATGATTTATTAGGATAACTTTTATTTTATAATAATGATAGGAGATGATAATGAAAAAATTTGCCGGTAGTTTACTTGTTGGATGTATGGTCTTTTTGTTAATGGAGATTAATCTCTTTGCCTGTGGATTTGAAGAATACAGAGAAATAAACTATAATAAGGAAATGGTACAGGCTATGAATGCAGTCTTTAATGCCCGCAATGAGATAGGTCTTGAAAAAGGCGATAAAAGGCTTCTTGCTTTGACCAATGCAGGATACGGCACTGTAAACGGAAAAACTACAGAGGCTTTCCTTGATATAGTATCGAATGTTACTGCCTGTACTATGGGTACAAAAAGTCTTTTAACAGTTCATACCCCGTTTGCTGAGCCGTTGTGGTGTGCACTATACAGAAAGGATAACGGCAAACTGATTTTTACCAAATGGAGTGGAAAAGGATTCAAACAACAGCAGATTGATATTTCTCCGGAAAAAATTTATAAATCCCAAGACTGGAAAAAAGCAGCCTCAGGGATAATCAATAGTAAAACCCTTTTTTCTGTTGTAACGATTTCTCATTGCTGGGCAGCAGATGTTTCCTGGTCTTTACTGAAAACAGCCGAATTCCATAATCACATTTGCCCGGGCCTTAATACCGGTTTTATTATAGGGGAATATTTGCAGAAAAATCACCCGCTACGCAAGGGGGAAAAATACATATTCATAGGCGCACCTCCAGGTTGCTTACTTGATGCTCTCCAGATTATATTCGACACCACAGCCGGAAAATCGGTTGCTTTTTCAAAGGCTGTCAGTAAACAAAAAATAGAAAAATATTCACAAGACCTGTGGTTTAAGGATGCCCCTATACCTCCCATAGCGGTCATAGTCATGCGAGTCAATAACAAAAGCAATTCTTGTGAGGGAGTGGTACTGGGTGTGGACTGGAAAAATATATTTGCAGATGCGGGCCAAAATTATCAGGATTTTGCTCCACCTGGAGGAAAAACAAACCCTGCTTATTTTATTTCCAGGGCAAAACTGTCTGTCAAAATGGCCTCTATCAGTATGACCAAAAAACTGACATACATAAAAGAAATAAAGAAATTCTTCGGGCAGGCATCTTTAGCTCAAAAGCTTGCAATGGAAGGAACGGACCCTTACGCTCTCATCTGGAATTTTCAGTAGAGCAGGGATAAAGAGTCAGGAGTCAGGAGTCA
>JABZFQ010000030.1 GCA_014237365.1 Desulfobacteraceae bacterium
TCATTAATACGTGAAAGGATACTTTCTTGAATTAATGAAGTATCGGTATCGGACATAATTTGACTTATCCGATATAGGATATTATAATATATATCGATATCGACAAAATTTTGGTATTGACCTGCCAATTTACTGACGTTTTAAAATGAGAAAACGTCAAAAGTTCCCCCATTGTCCAGATATGATCGGTTTTTCCAGCCGCCATCATTGGTGTTCTCTGGATATACTTTCGATTCGTAATATCTTCATCATCTGGATTGATTTTTAGTTTTAATCCAGAATGGGTAGTGTGGGACGGTCATTGAATATCGTTACCAAGCGGCATGTTTGCTAATAACATAGAAAAAAGGCTACTGCGCTGGTTTTTCTCATATTATGTCAACAACCCACCCACATGACCCAGCCGTTTTCAGTTATATATTTAGTTCCATGTATTGGACATGTTGGATTCAGTAGTGCTAACCTACCTTTTGCATTGATCTGACAATCACTTTCGATCTCGATAGTTGTTGATTTTTTGTTTTGGTCTGGGTTATTGACCAATATAGTGTTTTCTACAATATCACTGATTGTTGGTCTTTTCCCATCAACATAATTGCTAAATACTGACTGAGCAGCTTTCACTTTTGTTTTTAAACTATCGATGATATTTATCATAATTAGCACATATATGCCATGGTGTATATAAATATTTCAATTGAAATAAAATTAAATAGAGGGTATTTAGAATTTACATGTGAAATCATGGTAGATATTATAAAATATATAGATATTAAAAATTGTTTTCAGAAATTGACTGATATATTCTGGTTATTACCAAATCAAATATTCGTTTGAAATTATAAAAAATAAAAATGAAAATATTTTACCAAACTGATTATATCTACATCTTATAATAAGTTATTCTGTGTGATCCTGTTTTGATGGAGTTGAAAATCAAAGACATTAGAACGATCTCGAAAATTGACCTACTTTTCCCACCAATTTTGACCCACCCTTGACAATATATTCTCTGCGGCACTGTTCCATAACCTAGTGATTTTTACTTTTTTCGTCAAATATACAGCTTGATCAGTTAAATACTACCTTCTCAATAGCTCACGCTCGTCTACAAGTTGGTCTTCAATAGCTTAGGATTGTCTAAATGTTAATCTTTTTTAGGATGATATAAAAAAATGCAGCCAATATGTCATCTAATCATATAAAAATCGATAGCTACTGCTCACCCTTGATAAAAATTCCACTCTATAATTTATCAATGAATTTCAAATGGTCTGAACAATTTAAAAAGTTCTAACAGTGTTGGTTTTATGCCTTCGAACATTCCTGCTCTTTTCATTGAAGCAAGTTTCATCTGATAAAGAATGCCTCTCTCGGTTCTGAATTGCTTTTTTCGGTGTGTTTTGAGGCTAGTTGAATAATAATTCTCGACAGCATTATTTGTGGCTGGAGCACCGTCAAAATATTGAAAAGCTGTAAGATTCATCCAGTGCTTGTTGATCATTCTCAATCGTTTCTGTATTTCTTCATCAAACGAATCGATTTGATC
>JABZFQ010000001.1 GCA_014237365.1 Desulfobacteraceae bacterium
GACAGCAACAGGTTGTGCTTTTCAGCGGGAAAATAATTATTGCGCAAGGCCCACAACAGGGTACCTTCCAGGACTAACAAAAACAAGCCACCACCTCTGGTGGTGGTAATTTGACTTATGCTTTTTTGTCTTGACAATGGGGGGAGCACCCATAGTATTATTTAGAGCCTATTTCAGTAGGCGACTAAGCGCGACCCAAAAGGCCTGTTGGAAGGGCACGAACCTTGTGTACATGGCCTACTGAAATAGGCTCTTATTGCATAGCAAAATGTGACCTTATATTTGACTTTTTTTGGGTCTATCCGGATTTCCCAACACTAATTTAACCCATTTTTTTAATGAAAATGAAAAGGAGAATGTATTATGAGGAACTATGTTAAAATGTGTTCATTGTTTTTTTTATTCGGCGTTTTAGTTTTCGCTCCAATTCAGGCAATTGCGCGTTATGTGTGTACAATTGATTTAGAGAACAACACACACAACTGCCAAAATACAACCGCTATTTCATTTGTGTATGGACCAACTGATAATAAGGTAGTTATTTGCGTTAATCTTGATTCAAATGTATCAGGTTATACAGAAGCATATTTCCGGGTTGAATATAATGAACCAGGTACAGAATGGACAGTAAATGTTGGAGATTCTAAGTCAAATAATGGTTATAAAGGTGATGGGGGTCACCAGAGCAATGACGCCGAGATGCAGATACTAGGAAATACACTAACGGTCTACGGTTCTGATTATACACCGCAAGATATAGACCCACTATTAAACTACTCTTCTGTTGCAACAACAGATCAATCAATAATATGGCTTAGTATTAAGGATCAGTTTTTCGGTTGGCATTACAAAGGATATACGGGCGAACATAGTTCTCCATATTTGTTTGCTCTTAATGGCCAAAACGATGATGAAGGACCAATTAATTACGACGTATATGCTGCTTTTAATAGAACAATAGGTTCTTCAGAGCGTGATGGTTCAGGTGTTAGCAAAGTTAGAGTAGTATTAGACTAAATTGATTATAGATAGTGCCTGAGCAGAAACCTTTATTTCTTCTTATGAATTTCTTGTAAGTTGGGTTGAGTTTCCCTGAATTTTGTTGAGAGTTGTGCTTTAACCCAACTTACAAAAAATCAATCACTCAAAAGAACATACTACAGCTATTCCCGACGTAAAGCATTCTTAAGCGAATATCCTGTGTAATCCATCCGTTTCTGGTGTTTAATGAAATAGTTTAACTGGGTACGAATAGCTCTGCTGTTGCGCCCGTGACACAAAGCTCTGATCGTCTCTATACCCTGAACGGTTTTGCCGCTGCGTATAAGCCTGCGCTGTCGTGTAAGCCATTGTTTGCGCTTTTTGCTATTCCATTTTTTACGCAAAGAAGCAACTTTCGATAGATGCTCCACGGCGTGGTAAAAATCAAGCAGTTCGTAGAATTGTCCGAATTTTAACCCTAAACATTTGGTAGTCCCTACAAAATAATGCGGGTCAATAATTTCAATAAGTTACATGTTATAGCTTTGGCCCCCCTTGCACGGAAGTGGGACTTTAGTCCCGCAAAAACACTGTGCCCAGGCGGGGCTAAAGCCCCACTTCCTATAGTTACATATCATGGTTGCTTAATTAGGAACGGTATTTCCTAACCTGCATTGTTTTGTAGGGACTACCCAATTTCAGAAGCCAATCCAGGAGTGCAGTAATCATTGATACCTAGTATGACCAAACCAGGATAAAGTCCATTGCCGCGTTTTTTATGTTTTTTCTTTTTCCCAATATTGAGAAGTTACAAATTAAATGGATAGATGTTCAATTTTGGTTACACTCATCTCAAATCGCAAAAATTGATGGAATAGCAGGCTATTTTGATATTTTTGGGTTTGAGATCGAACAAAGGCGGCCTGAAGCTGTGATGCATAGTTGGGGAAGTTATTTCGTCCACGTTCCTTACGTTCATCTGTATCTATGGAAAAACTGTAAACTGTGAACCGACAACTGTGAACTATTACTTTTATGCCTGATTCAAAAAAAATTATTGCCATAGAGGCACGTCTTAGAGATTGCAGGAATGTAATTACTTTGGGGGTTCGACCAAATTTTTCTGATTACAGCCCTCAAGAGGCGGATTTAATTAGAAGCGCAAAAAAAATATATTACCCGACAACTTTCTATGCAGATCTGTTTGATGCAATGGGGAAAAGTACTTTCCCAAGTTATCACACATACAAGTGTGTTCAGGATAAGATTAAACAGACAGCGTTGTTTGATCTGCTGGAGATATCTCATCCCAGAACGCGGGTATTTTACGGAAAGCGCCAGAAACCCACTATTACAGAATATTTTAAATTCCCTTTTATCGGCAAAGTACCAAGAGGATCCGCCATGGGGAGAGGGGTTTACCTTATAAAAAATGAAGATGACCTTTTTGCCTACTTAAATATTGTTAGTCCCGCTTACATTCAGGAATACATACCATCAGACCGCGATATAAGGGTGGTTGTTATTGGAAATAGAATAGTTCATGCTTACTGGCGGATAGCTCCTCCTGGTGATTTCAGAAGTAATGTCTCAGTAGGAGGGACTATTAGTTTAGACCCCGTTCCGGAGGAAGCCCTTGATCTTGCACTTCATACCGCGCAGAGCTGCAAATGGAATGATGTAGGCATTGATATCTGTATGTATAAAGACAAATATTATGTTCTTGAAGCAAATATGAAATATGGGAAGGAAGGCTTCCGAAGGGCAGGAATAGATTATATTAAACTCATGGAAGATATGATTGAAAATGAGGAGCTGTAATAAAAATGCTCTTGGATAATATAAGATTGGCTTTAAATCAGCGGGAAGCTGATGCATTATCTCCTTTAGCTGTTCTAAACTCCAAAGGCTTCCGTCGTTCACATGAAGAAAAGCTTAAACATGGATATCGTCAGGCCTTTTCTCTGGATGTCGATAGAATTCTTCATTCTCTTGCATATACAAGGTATATTGATAAAACCCAGGTGTTTTATCTTATTGAGAACGATCACATAACTCACAGGGTGCTGCACGTTCAGTTAGTATCCAAGATAGCCAGAACAATAGGTCGTTTTCTTGGATTAAATGAGGATCTTATTGAGGCAATATCTCTTGGGCATGATATTGGGCATACTCCTTTCGGGCATGATGGTGAAAGGTTTTTGTCTGAGATATGCGAATTTTGCGGCATTGGATGTTTTTTACACAGCGTTCAGGGCGTGCAGTTTTTAGACAGGGTAGAACGAAAAGGAAAAGGATGGAATCTATGTTTTCAGACCCTGGATGGAATACTTTGTCATGATGGAGAGATACATAATAAAATGCTTAAACCGGAGCGCAATAAAACCTTTATAAAACTAGATGAAGAGATTGCAGCAAAAAAAACTGTGCCGGATATGCAACTGATTCCCATGACTCTTGAAGGCTGTGTTGTACGCATGGCAGATACTATCAGCTACATTGGAAGAGACCTGGAAGATGCCATGAGATTGAAAGTAATTAAACGTTCTGATATCCCGGACGATATTGTAAAAATCCTGGGAAATACGAACGGAACAATTGTATATAATCTCGTTACAGATATTATAGAAAACAGCTTTCAAAAATCATATATAGCATTTAGTCCCGAAATATCTGATGTCCTGAAAAGCCTGAAGGATTTTAACCTCGAATATATCTATATGAATTCAAAAATTAAAACCAACCAGGAAAGAATAAAAGAACTTTTTAAAATACTTTTTGAAAGATATCTCAATGATGTTAAAAATGAGAATCATTCGTCAGTGATTTTTACAAGATTTTTGAAAGATATGTCATACGATTATATTGAAAATCACAGCAAAGAAGAAATTGTAAGAGACTTTATTGCCGGTATGACGGATAAGTATTTCTTGAGACAGTGCCCAATTGAAATGAGGCCGAAAATGCAAATAAAATAAAAAAACACAGGGTTCACGGTTCAGAGTTGGTTGCCTTGGTCCCTTCATCGCTCTTGAACCCTGAACCTTAAACCCTGAATCTTATATGAATAAAAACCGTACCTACCGCAATCTGGTAAAAAAGAATGATCTGGTTTCCTTTAATGTTGTTGTTAAAGAAACAGATTTGTTTATACATGCCGAGGAAATCCTTGCGGATAAAACAACGGAATTGGTTTTAAAATATAGAGGATATGTTGAGAGCTATATTAACAGGTATCCTGAATTTGAAAAAACACTTAAACCGTGGCAAATTAACGGTCCTGCACCGAGCATAGTCAGAGATATGGTAAATGCCGGCAATAAAGCAGGTGTTGGGCCAATGGCTGCGGTTGCCGGTGCAATTGCAGAATATGTTGGACTCGATATTCTATTATTTTCTGATGAAATTATTGTAGAAAATGGAGGCGATATTTTTTTAAAGACCAAAGAACCGGTTAAAATAGGTATTTTTGCAGGCAAGTCTCCATTAAGCTTACGTATTGGATTTCAAATAGATTCAATAAAAAAACCTGTTGCTGTGTGTACATCATCAGGTAGTGTCGGACATTCATTAAGCCTTGGCAATGCTGATGCAGTATGTGTATTATCTGAATCAGGCCCTCTTGCCGATGCAGTAGCAACTTCAATAGGCAATCATATTAAATCAAAAGCCGATCTCCCAAAGGCAATTGATATTGGGAAAAATATTGAAGGGATTGATGCTATTGCAATTATTATGGGTGACGAAATAGGCTTATGGGGAAATTTGGAACTAATACCTGTAAATAGTCGAGCAGCTAACCACTCGAAATGTAAGGAACGTGGACGAAATAACTCCCCCAACTATGCATCATAGCTTTAGATCACCTTTGCTCGATCTCAAATCTCAAAAGTATCAAAACAACCTGCTATTGCATCAACTTTTGTGACTTGAGATCGAACAAATCTGACCCAAATCTATGCGCCTTGTGGAAGTTATTTCGTCCCCGTTCCTAAAAGAGAAAAAAAGGTTGAGTTTCATAACGGAAAAGGGTAAAGAAACAGGACTTGATATATAAGAGGAGAAACAATATGAAAAATTTTAAGATCATTTTCTGGGCAGTTCTTTTTGGATTAATGGGAATAGTTATTTTTCAGAATCAGGATTTTTTTATGGCAAAACAAAGTTTTAGAATAGATCTTATCTTTACAAATTATGAGACACTCGAATTGCATAGAGCAATCCTTTTTGTCGGCATTTTTTTGACAGGATTTATTATATCATATATATTCACACTGATTGATCGGCTCCAATTCAGCAAAGTTGTAAAAAGCCTTGGAGCTGAAATAGATTCACAAAATAAAAAGATAACATCACTTATCAATGAATTAGAAGCGCTAAAAGGCGGTTCACCCGGCAATAACAAAGAAAATGAGGAGAAAGAAGAAGAGCAAAAAAGTGCATGAATCTTTCTAAAGTAACTCCCATGATTAAGCAGTACTTATCCATCAAGGAAAAGTACGCTGATTCAATACTTTTTTATCGAATGGGAGATTTTTATGAAATGTTTTTCGAGGATGCAAAGATTGCATCAGGGATACTTGAAATAACTTTAACCTCAAGAAACAAGAAAGACGAGTATCCAATTCCAATGTGCGGGATTCCTTTCCGTGCCGCACAAAATTATATTGCACGTCTGATAAACAATGGCTGCAAGGTAGCAATATGTGAACAAGTTGAAGATCCAACAGCATCAAAGGGGCTGGTAAAAAGAGATGTAGTTAGAATTATCACTCCGGGAATGATTTTAGATGACGAATTATTAGACGAAAAATCAAATAATTATATTCTTGCTATAGCCCGCGAAAATGCCATTGGCCTTTCATGTTTAGATATATCAACCGGGGCTTTCAGATTGTATGAATCTAAAGACTTTCATTCAGTTATAGATGAAGTCCTCCGCATATCTCCAAGCGAAATTTTACTTCCCGACTCAATAAAAAACACCCCCCTTTTTTTTCAGATCAATGATGCTTTATCAGAAAAATCTATAACTTTTTTAGATGACAAAGTTTTTGAGTATAGAAAAGCCAGGGAACGGCTTATAAAACAATTTAAAACAGCTTCACTTGAAGGTTTTGGATGTGAAAAACTAAAGTCAGGTGTCAGTGCCGCCGGGGCGCTTATATTTTATGTACTGGATACCCAGAAGCAGCAGCTTGATCATATTACCGGAATAGAAACATACAAATTAAGTAATTATCTTATAGTTGATGATATTAGTTGCAAAAATCTTGAGCTTATAAAAAATATTCGTACTGGTTCAAAGCCCGGCACCCTTATCAATATAATTGACAGAACAATAACTTCTATGGGAGGCAGGCTGCTTAAAACATGGATAAGATACCCCCTGATTAACATACATAAGATAAAATTAAGACATAATGCTGTTGAAGAGGCAAAAGATAATATACAAGTACGCAAAAGACTGAGAGAGAGTTTGAAATCGGTTTATGACCTCGAACGTCTGAACAGCAAGATATCCATGGGGCATTCAAATGCACGTGATCTTATTGCTTTAAAACAGTCAATTCAAAGTCTGCCGGATATCTGTTCGGCTCTTTCGCTTTTTCAATCAGAACTTTTTAAATTGACATTAAATCCTGATTTGCTTTATGAGCTGGCAAATCTCATAGATAGTTCAATCCGGGAAGATGCACCGCTTACGATCAATGAAGGCGGAATAATCAAGAAAGGTTATAATAAGGAATTAGACGATTTTATAAATCTCAGCCAGGAAGGCAAAGGCTGGCTTGCACGGTTAGAAGCCACTGAAAGAGATGCAACAGGAATAAACTCACTTAAGGTAAGATATAATAAAATATTCGGATATTATATTGAGATTTCGAAAACTCATTCAGAGATTGTTCCAGCTAATTATGTGCGCAAGCAGACTTTAGTAAATGCAGAACGTTACATTACTGACGAACTCAAAACATACGAAAAAAAGGTATTAGGTGCCCAAGAGCGAAGATCAGCACTTGAATATGAAATATTTAATGGAATACGGGAACAGGTTACAACAAATAATAAAACCATTCAGCATGCTGCACAATTTTTAGCCAGGCTTGACTGTCTCCTTAACTTTGCTGAAATTGCAGATCAGAATGACTATAACAGGCCACAGATCAATACTGATGGCCGTATTCTGATTGAAGACGGGCGTCACCCCGTAGTGGAAAGAATGATAGCAGGGGAACGGTTTGTGCCTAATTCCATCAATCTTGATAATGATGAAAATCAGATAATCATTATTACCGGTCCCAATATGGCAGGCAAATCAACTGTTCTCAGGCAGATGGCGCTTATAGTGCTTATGGCGCAGATGGGTTCATTTGTTCCCGCAGCAAAGGCCTCCATAAGTATAACAGATAGAATATTTACCCGTGTAGGAGCGCTTGACAATCTTTCTTCAGGCCAGAGCACTTTCATGGTAGAGATGGAGGAAACAGCCAATATCTTAGACAATGCAAATGAACAAAGTCTTGTTATCATGGATGAGGTCGGAAGGGGTACAAGCACCTTTGACGGCCTAAGCATTGCCTGGGCAGTAGCAGAATACCTGCATGATTTAAATCAAAAAGGAGTTAAAACTCTATTTGCAACACATTACCACGAATTGACTGATCTGGCACAAAAAAAACATAGAATAAAAAATTATAATATTGCAGTAAAGGAATGGAATGATGAAATAATTTTTTTGAGAAAGCTGGTTGAAGGTGGTACAAACCGAAGTTACGGTATTCAGGTTGCGCAGCTTGCAGGTATTCCTGAACATGTTATAAAACGCGCGAAAAAGATCCTTTATAATATAGAAAACAGAGAGAACAAATTAAAAGGAGCTTCTATCCCGCCAGACAGAGACAAACGGCAGGCAAGTATTCTGGGCGACTATGATAAACCACAGGTGCAGCTTAATCTATTCAAACAACCTGAAACTTTTATAATTGAAAAATTGCAGCAGCTTGATATATCCAAAACAACTCCCATTGAAGCGCTTAATTATCTTAATGAACTTAAGGAAAAACTTTGTAATTGAAGATTGAAAATTGAATAGTGAAAATTGAAGGTATTCTGTTAATGTTATAAAAGTTTTCCAAATGACTTAACTTCTTGTAATTATTTAAATTAACACGCCGAAGGCGTACCAGGTTCATGGTTCATGGTTCATGGTTCATGGTTCATGGAATGCTGCCATTTTATGTATTCCTTGAAACATCAATACATAAGAGGGCAAACTCTAAGTAACTTTGGCTTAGGAACGTGGACGAATTAATTTCCACAAGCAGGCGCACAGATTTGGGTCAGATTTGTTCGATCTCAGATCACAAAAGTTGATGAAATAGCGAGCTATTTCAATATTTTTGTGCTTTAAGATCGGGCAAAGGTGGCCTGAAGCTGTGATGCATAGTTGGGGAAGTTATTTCGTCCACGTTCCTTATCAATTAGCACGCCGAAGGCGTACCATCAATTTTCAATAGTCAATTGTTCACTATAATATTATGCTGAATAAAAAAACCATATTATTTAGTTTGCTCATCTGCTGCTATGCTTTTGTAGTCTTGTGGCCCTGCACGTCATTTGCAATCACAGCAAAGGATAAATATTTTAAAGCCGAAACCTGTTATAAGAAACTTCGCAATAACCCAAAAAAATATAAATACAGACATAACTGGCTGCGTTGCATTGAGAAGTTCCATACGGTTTACAAATATGATCCAAAAGGTTCATGGGCAGCAGCAGGTCTATATATGTCAGGGGAGCTTTATGGTAAACTATATAAAGTTTCATCAAGAGAGTCAGACAGGCAAGAAACCATTGATATCTTTGAGCGCGTAGTAAAGCAGTTCCCAAAAAGCAAATACAAGGGTAAAGCTATAAAAAAGATTCGTGTTTTTTCAAAAGAAGAAAAAAATAAAAAAAAAGTATCTACTAAAAAGAAATCACTTTCTGAGAAAAAAAAGCTTAAAAAAGATATTAAGCCATCCAAAACAAATAAAGTCGTTACTATAACCGGCCTCAGATACTGGTCCAATCCAAGCTATACTCGAATTGTTATTGATGCGGATAAAGATACAATATATAATCACAGACTGCTGAGAAAAGACACATCAATTCAAAAACCTAAAAGACTTTATGTTGATTTGCAAAACAGCAGACTTGGAGATGGGATAAAAAAGACAATTCCCATAAATGACGATTTGCTGAGTGATGCAAGAGCCGGCCAGTTTACCGCAGATATAGTTCGGGTCGTAGTTGATATCAAGTCTTTTAAAACCTATAAAATCTTTTCTCTTAAAAACCCATTCAGAGTTGTTATTGATGTTTGGGGAACAGAAGCAAAGAGAAAAACATCAGAGTTAAAGACCGCTGAGAAGAACAAAAAGTTTACATCAAGCGCTTTAGCAAAACAGCTTGCTCTTGGAGTTAACTGTATAGTTATAGATCCAGGCCACGGTGGGCGTGATTTCGGTGCATCAGGGTATCTTAAAGGCGTTTATGAAAAAGATGTTGTTCTTAAGATAGCCAAAATGCTTGCAAAAAAGATTCATGAAGAGGTGCAATGTGAAGTATTTCTTACCAGAACTCGTGACCGGTATTTAACTTTGGAAGAAAGGACAGCTATTGCAAACACAAAAAATGCAGACCTTTTTATATCAATACACACAAATGCTGCAAGAAGCAGGAAAGCATTTGGAATTGAGACTTATTTTCTTAACCTTGCCACAGATAATGAATCCATTTTAGTTGCTGCACGTGAAAATGCCACATCTACAAAAAACATAAGTGATCTTCAAACAATCTTAAGTGATCTAATGCAGAATGCAAAAATAAATGAATCCAGCCGTCTTGCCGGCCATGTCCAGACAGCTTTATGCAACTGTCTGAAAAAGAATAAATATGGCAGAATAAATAATAAAGGAGTTAAACAAGCGCCGTTTTATGTTCTTCTAGGAGCTCAGATGCCCGCCATTCTAATAGAAACCTCATTTATAAGTAATCCTAAAGAATGTAAAAGATTAATAAATCCAAAATATCAGGAACGATTGTGTGAGGCCATAGTTGATGGTATTAAAAAATATATTAAGGAAACAAATCCAACTGCATTTCATGGGTTCAAAGGTTCACTGAAAACCAGCAGTTTTATACAAGCCTGACCCCCCTGAACCTGCAAGCTGTTACAAAGATATATACTTTCAGATAAATAATTTGGCATCCTTCACGACAAGTCAAAAGTAGTTTACACTTTGTTGATCTTGTGTTTTGGCAGTGAAATTTGAAAATAGAAATTGGAAATTGGAAAAATACAAAGATGTAGA
>JABZFQ010000302.1 GCA_014237365.1 Desulfobacteraceae bacterium
TTACAGGTCTGCCTATCTCAAGCGAATAGAGGTCGCTACATGCTTCGTTCACGAAGGAAAAGTCTATGAGCTGATTTATTTTGTAAAGAATAGTTTCTTCAGGTATGAGTTTTTTATAGTATATAAAGTATATATTTCCACGTCAACAATTAATAAATTATTAATCAAATCAAGTATTCATCAATTTAGTGCAAAGCGACATACTTTCATACGGACCTTCTTACAACTATAAGCCAACTATCACAGTAAAATCTATATTCACAGATAATAATAACTGGGATGCATTTCAGCTATCAGAAAAAGCCAATCTCAGAGATGTTGAAATCAAAGAAGTCACTAAAATGATGACATGTAAGGATGCGGATCGTGGCTTCTTTACATATTATTGTGAAAATTGTGGTACAGTAGCAACTGTTCATTTTGGATGTAATAGTCGTATCTGTACAAACTGCGGTAAGAATCACACTGATAAATGGGCAAAATCCTTAAGCAAAGCATTGTTCAATGTTCCCCATCGACATGCAGTTCTTACCATTTCTGATTATTTATGGTCTGTTGTTAGGGAAAATCGGTTTTTATTTAAGGTTTTGATGGATGCAGCAATTGCAGCAATTAATGATACAATATCTTCTAAATATAGAAATAGACGGTTAGTTGCAGGTGCTGTTGTTGTGTTGCATCCATTTTCGAAAAACATGGGCTTTAATCCACATCTTCATATACTTGTAACCGAGGGTGGATTTGATACAAAAGGCAATTTTGTACATCAAAAGTATATTAATTTCAGAACAATGCGTAAAACATGGCAGTATCAAGTGCTTACTAGATTCAAAGCTGAATTTCCAAATGATATGGTATTTTCGATGCTGGTTCATAAACTTTTTAAAAAGTATTCTGAGGGATTCTATGTACATATGCCTGAAGAGTCCAGAATTACTAACACACGAAAAATTGCGAAATATGTTGCCAGATATATCAGACATCCAGCAGTTGCAAATACACGGTTGTACAAATACGATGGAAAATCAGTTACATTTTGGTATAAAGATGATAAGGGTGTTAAGCATTTTGTGACAATGGAAGTACGTGTATTTATTAAATCATTGATCCAGCATATCCCGGATAGAAATTTTAAGATGATACGCTATTATGGTGCATATAGTCGAAAAACTAAGAAAATCTATTCTGGATATTTACAGAGAAGTATAACACAAACAACATTCGACAACTTCATCAAAAATACGAATAAGTGGGCACCAAATTGTCCAAAATGCGGAAGTAAAATGATATTTGATAGATATGAAAAGGGACCTCCAAAAGAAAATGAAGCATTTGGAAACAAATTACCAGATTGGAGCCACCCAATGCTTAGCCATTGCTACAGTTAATTTGCCCCTGAAGGGGGCTTTCTTGTAGACGGTTGGACCGTAAATGAAGGTGGTTTGTGGGGCTTTTGGTATCGAAAATATATTATCACAGCCAAATCATAAATTTTAAGTGATAAATGTGATGAACTAATATAAATACTTCGA
>JABZFQ010000100.1 GCA_014237365.1 Desulfobacteraceae bacterium
CCTACGGGATATTGCCGAATACATTGGGCCGGATTTTCCGGAGGTTCGAATCGTTTTGCACATTCCACCAATATCTCGCATATATCACAGAGCGGGGAACCATCCCCGAAAATCAATAAAGAACGTGGACGAATTAACTTCCCCAACTATGCATCACAGCTTCAGATCGCCTTTGTCCGATCTCAAATCCCAAAAATATTGAAATAGGTAAGCTATTCCTTCAACTTTTGTGATTTGAGATCGAACAAATTCGACCCAAATCTGTGCGCCTACTTATGGAAGTTAATTCGTCCAAGTTCCTAACTTTGTTCTATTTTGGTTACACTCAAATGAATTATCTGAAAGTTTATATATAATGATATATCATGAATAAATCAAAACTGTTTTTTCATCCGATTCTTATTTTTATTTTATCGGTAGTAGCTCTGGCATTGTCTCTGATCCTGTATATTCACTGGTATATGGAGGTCAGTACAGGGCTTAAAGCTGTTATCTTAAAATTTGATCTTGATCCCAGTCAGGTCCTGGAACCTCAGACCTGGGTAGTTATTATGGTTCTTTCGATTCTTGTCGGTATAATTCTTATGGGTATATTGATGATATTCGTATATACCCAGAAAACAGCACAACTGTATAGGCTGCAGCGTAATTTCATCAATAATTTTACCCATGAACTGAAAACTCCAGTTACTTCATTGAAGTTATATCTGGAAACATTTTTAAAACATGAGCTTTCCAGAGAAGAACGAGTTAAATACATCCGCTATATGATTCAGGATGTAAACCAGCTTTCTGACAACATAAACCGCATATTAAACCTTGCCAAAATTCAAAGCAAAAATTATAAAGGAAGTTTTTCTATAGTAGATATTGATCAAGTCGTTAATCAGTTTTTTAAAAAGAACAACCATTTTTTTCAGAATTGCGAGATCAATATTCATAATCCATCAGGCCGGTTATTCTCTTATAGGATAGATTTATCTTTATTTAAGATGCTCCTTATGAATCTTTTGACTAATGCTGTTCAATATAATACGTCGGAAAAACCTGGAATAGATATTACTTTTGAGCCCAAAAAGCGTGAATTACATATACATTTTGAGGACAACGGGATTGGGTTTGATAAGAATGAAACCAAAAAAATATTCAGGAAATTTTATCAGGCTGGTCGATCTGACAATATGTCAGCAAAGGGTAGCGGTCTTGGCCTGCATCTTGTCCAGAATATTGCTCGAATTCATAAAGGAAAAGTCATTGCGGAAAGTAAAGGAATAGGGAAAGGATCGGTTTTTACTTTAATCTTGCCATTGAGGATTGGGGATTGCTGAAATGTATTGCGAGGTGCCCCCCGTGAATGATGCCGATAAGAAGCGTATTCTTGTAATTGAAGATGAGAGACATATAGCGGAAGGTTTAAAATTGAATCTTTCACTACAGGGATATGAAGTAATTATTGCTTCTGACGGTGTTTCAGGCATTAAAAAATGGAAAGAATGGATACCGGATCTGATAGTGCTTGATATAATGCTGCCAGGAATTGACGGATTGTCCGTGCTTCAAAATATCCGTCTTGAGGATGAACGGATTCCTATACTTATTTTATCAGCTAAGGCCGAACCAGATGACAGGATAAAAGGTTTTTCTTATGGAGTAGATGATTATCTTTCAAAGCCTTTCAACCTCGAAGAGTTTTTGCTGAGAGTTGAAAGACTTTTAACCAGGGAATCTTGGAACCGTAGGGAAAATGATATAAACGGCTTCGGCCTTGCTTCATTACCGAAAACCTATGTTTTTGGAGGCAACCACGTCAATTTTGAGACTTTAGTTGCAGACTGTAAATGCGGAAAAATAAATCTGACAGAGCAGGAAGTAAAACTTTTAAAACTTTTTATTGCAAATCGCGGTAAGCCGCTTTCCAGAAGCAAACTTTTGGAAATAGGTTGGGGTTACAATAGAGATACGACAACCAGAACTGTAGATAATTTTATTGTGAGATTTAGAAAGTATTTTGAGGATAATCCCAAAAAGCCGGAGCATTTTAAAAGCCTCCGCTCAATTGGCTATGTTTTCGATCATGATAAGGAACGTGGACGAAATAACTTCCACAAGTAGGCGCACAGATTTGGGTCGAATTTGTTCGGTCTCAGATCACAAAAGTTGAAGGAATAGCTTACCTATTTCAAGATTTTTGGGATTTGAGATCAAATAAAGGCGGCATGAAGCTGTGATGCATAGTTGGGGAAGTTATTTCGTCCACGTTCCTAAGGAATAGAAATGACACCACAGGAAGAAAAAACGATTAAAAAATGGAATGATGGATTATCCGGTAAAATCGAAATAGAACTTATTTTGACGGAAGATGAAAGAAGTACAAGGTTCAGAGAATTCAGTGACAAATTATCAAACCTTGCTTCCAAACTCAGTATTAATCAAATCAAGGATGATGAAAACCAGGTGCCTGCTATCAAGGTGGGCAGAAGTATATATTACCATGCAATACCTCTTGAGGTTGAATTAGAGCCATTTCTTGAAGCACTGACTTTACTTGACTGCAATTCGTTTAAATTAACCGGTGAAGTACAAAATCGACTTGATAAAGTTAAAATTCCTGCTGAACTGAAATTATATATAGCAAAACAATGTCCTTTTTGCCCAGTAAGTGTTAAGCAACTTATTCCCCTTACTTTTGCAAATGAGTTAATAAAGCTTGAAATTATTGACGGCACACTTTTTCCTGAAATTGCAGAGCTGAATAATATTCGATCCGCGCCAACGGTTTTGCTGGATGAAAACTTTCGATGGACAGGTACTACAAATCTTAATGAAATAGTTGAGATAATACTTAACCGCAACCCTTCCGATCTTAGCACCTCATCAATTATCAGCTTGTTAAAAGAAGGTAATGCCGATCAGGTAGCAGAAATGATGCTTGACCATAACTGTATTTTTCCTGCCTTTATTAATACACTTATTCATGAAAAATGGCCGATTCGTCTTGGTGCAATGGTGGCATTCGAATATATTGTTGAGAAGAATAACGCACTGGCCAGTCAGGTTATTAATCCCCTGTGGGAGCAGTTCCAAAGTGTTGAGGACCGAATTAAGGGTGATATTATATATATTTTTGGAGAAACCGGAAATATCGAAATGGTTCCTAAGCTGGAAACTATATTATACAGCAAAAGATGCCATGATGAAGTAAGAGATGCCGCAAGAGAAGCTTTGAGGAAGATTGAGGATTGAAGGTATTTTATTAATTTTATAAAAGTTTTTCTATCGTAACTTCTCAAAAAGTTCGAGTGCTAATAACCCTGAATCATCAATCAGAACCATACATCAGATAAGGAACGTGGACGAATTAACTTCCACAAGTAGGCGCACAGATTTGAGATCGGACAAAGGCGGCCTGGGGCTGTGATGCATAGTTGGGGAAGTTATTTCGTCCACGTTCCTAAGAAACGGGAGCGTGATAAAAAGTGAATTCAGGGGAAAGCTATCTGCAACAAGAAGTCGATTGGATTGAGAATTCCGGGGAGATGCCGGAAGTGGCTTTTTATGAAGCTTTTTATTATCTTACGGAGGAAGAAGAAGGCCCAAAGCTGATACTGACTTTATCAGATATTAAACGCCTGGAGGATGCAGCAATAAATCGTTTCAAAACCATTATATTGCGAGATCTCAAGTTCGCAAACAGGAGGTCATCAATTTTTCGTGGATTAAAAAGAGCAATTATAAATTATAACAGATTAAAGAAATATCTGAAAAAAAAGAACAGAATTGATTCTGGCCTGGAGAAGATGACAGGTCGTTTTCTTTTGGAGTATATTCACCGTGAATGCGAAGAGATATCAGATAGAAGACATTACAGGACTATTAACTGCACAAGAGAAAAACTTGAGCAGTTTGCCGATGAACTTGGTGTAAATATAGCTCCGGCATATAATGATATATGCTTTGAACACATTCCATTAACATTTGACGAGGTTTACAGGACGACATTGCTTTCAGAAAGACAAGATTACCCCTACAAGTTTATTTATGATAGAGGTAATTATTGTGAAATTGTGATATTTAATAAAAAAAAGCAGAAATTTCATATTTCACTTAAAGTATTTTGTAAAAAAGAAGATTCAGATAGAAAAAATATGTGGCTGAAAACAGATGCTATTTACAGGTCTTTATCTAAATCAATTCCGCCATGGGAAATTTCGTAATAGTTCACCACGGAACAACACGGAGTTTCACTAAAAATTATAAACAATGAGTAATTTAGGGCTACGCTTTTGTCCCGCCCAAACGGGACTGCAGCAAGATCCTGACACATTTTTTCGCAAAGAATCGCTCAACTTAGGATTCGCCCAAAAATAATAATAATTTCAATCATAATCGTATAAAAGTATAGACTTTCAGATAATTTCGGCATTCTTTAGAAACAATTCAATATCCCGCCAAAACACCTTCCAGTTTGGAGGACAATCGTTGTGCCCGCAATCATAGGTTATCATTTTGCCGTTTTTTGCTGCCTCGTAAAGAGCAACTCCATGAGAATATGGAATTATTTCATCATATTTTCCGTGAATTACCAGCACAGGTTTTGAATAGGATTTGACCAGTGTTAAATTGTCAAATGGATCCTTTACAAGAAAGCCCGGGACAAAGAATTTTGAGGCCATTAACCGAATACTTATAAAGGTTGACTTAAGGATTAAAGCGGCTGAAGGCCGCTTTGCAGCAAGTGCACAGGCTGCACCTCCGCCTATTGAACGCCCGAATATTATAATCCTTTCAGAATCAACATCTTTACGTGCCACTAAAATATCATATGCTGAAAGAAAAGCTTCATTAATACTTTTTTTAGAAGGGCTTCCTTCAGACCTGCCATAGCCAGGGTATTCAACAAGCATTACTCCAACTCCAAGGTTAGTAAAATTCTTAAACTCCCATAACCAGAAGTCAATTACTTCAGCATTGCCATGAGCAAAAATTACAGCCGGACAAGCGCCTTTATCATGCCCGGATGCCGGCGGCATAAACCATGCTTCGACCTTGCCGGAACTTGTGTTCAGCCATATTTTTTCCAGACCGTAAATTTTATCTTCCGTGCTTGAAAATTCAGGAAGTTGAAAGCAAGGGAATATGATTTGCCGCTGCAATAAGGAAAAAAAGCAACAATAACCAATGTATAAAAGAAAAACCGATAAAATAAATTTGATCAGGAGATTTACTTTTCCGTCTTTCAGCATTGAATGTCACCGACCTATATTATACCCGTAATTATCCCTGTAAAGTTAAGAGTTTTGATAGGAAATATTATTTTAAAAGAATCAAAATTTCAATATTATTTTCAATTAGATATCCAACCATTTCGTATTCATTTACCGCATCTCCTTAGTTTTTATGCCATTAAGAATCGCTATCAAATCTTGAATAGTAGTGAATAAAGAAAAGTGTGATTCACAATTCAAGCTTTGACACCGTGGTCTTGACGTAATATATATTAAGAATTACACTTGTAGGTATAATTATAAAAGTGTAAAATTCAATACACTCAACAGTATAGCCAGAGGTGTAAAACATTAAAAATCCATTTGCCTACAGTAACTATGTTACCGGTGAGTCTTTTTGTAATCGCAAAAAAGAACTGTATGAAATGTTTAGATATATAAAAGCGTCTCAAAATGTACTTTTATATTCCCATAGAAGATACGGGAAAAGCTCATTAATCTGGCAACTTTTTTGTGATATCAAGGAAAAAAATCTCAATATCGGAGCTATGGAACGTGGACGAAATAACTTCTCCAAGCAGGCGCATAGATTTGGGTCAAATTTGTTCGATCTGAAATCACAAAAGTTGAAGGAATAGCGAGCTATTTCAATATTTTTGTGATACTAGATCAAACAAAGGCGGCCTGAAGCTGTGATGCATAGTTGGGGAAGTTATTTCGTCCACGTTCCTTACGTTGGTAGCCAAGAAGTGTAAACCACAAAATGAAGGATGCCGATATTTTTATACATCATCCCTGCAGTTGATTTAATCTAAAATAGAACCCTTTTTTTCTAATCAATTCAACATGAGTTCCTATCTCAATTATCCGGCCTTTATTTATCACTATAATTCTGTCGGCATTGCGTGTTGTTGTAAGCCTGTGAGCAATAATAATAGATGCCCGGCTTTTCATAAGGTTGGAAACTGCCTCGTGAATCTTTTGCTCTGTCTCTGAATCAATATATGAAGTCGCCTCATCGAGTATAATAAGCCCCGGATTATGGGCAAAAGCTCTGGCAATTGATATTAACTGTCGTTCACCGCTGGAAATTGATGCGCCGCCTTCAGATACAACGGTATCAAGACCGTCCGGCAATTTGTTTATAAATTCCTTGCAATTTGAAGCCTCTAAAATATATTCCATTTCTTTTTCTGAGATCTTGCTGTTACCATGCCCTATGTTTTCTCGTATAGTCCCTGAAAAAAGAAATGGATCCTGCATTACAAGCGCTATCTTTGATCTGAGAATCGCTTTTCCATAATTTTTTATATCCTTTCCATTGATAAGTATTCTCCCTGATATTGGATCATAAAACCTGATAATAAGGTTTATCAAAGTTGTCTTTCCCGAACCTGTTCTTCCGACAACTGCTATTGTTTCGCCGGCAATTATTTTAAATGAAATATTTTTTAAAATAAGTTCGTCAGGAATATAACTGAAAGACACATCTTGCATCTCTATTTTGTCAATGTTATCTATGGCAGGCAATTTGTATCCATTTTCAACCCTGGGTTGCGGTAGCTTGTCTTTGCTATCAAATATCAAAAATATCCTCTCAGCCGATGCCATAGCATTTTGCATGATATTGTACTTTTCAGCCATATCTCTTATGGGCCTGAAAAACATTTTCATATAAGAAATAAAGGCAACAAGCGCACCAAGGCTTATGCTGCCCGCCAGAGCTTGACCTCCTCCATAAAAAATAACAACTGCTATAGTTACAGTTCCCAGAAGTTCCACAACAGGCATAAATATCGCAAAGATCTGCACCTGTTTCATGCCTGCCTGGTAATTTTCATTATTAAGCCTTTTAAAATCCAGGTAATTATCCTTTTCACGTAAAAATAGCTGGACAACTTTTATCCCCGCAATGGTTTCCGAAAATTTAGTATTTATTTCAGCAACCTTTATCCTGAGGACCCTGAATGCATCTCTGGCCAGGCTTGAAAAATATAATGATGCGTACAAGACAAAAGGAAGCACAACAAAAGAAATTAGGGCCAGCTTCCAGTTAATAGTGATTAGAACAAACATAATGCCAAAAAGAAGAAATATATCCTTAAACAAAAAAGAAATAACCGAGGTGAACAGCTCGTGCATGTTCTGGGTATCATTGGTGACCCTTGTGACAAGCCGGCCAACAGGATTACGGTTGAAGAAAGCAACTGATAAATCCTGGATATGCGCAAAAAGACGGACCCTTAAATCATGCATTATTTTCTGCCCGGTATATTCCATCAACATAACCTGTAAAAAATTTAGTACAAAATTTAAAAAAATTAATCCTATGAAAATGGCTGTTATAAGACTTACTCCGGCTAAATCGTCTTTTCGCAATATGGAAAGATCTTCTTTGTCCAGTCCTGACAGGTCATCAAATGATATTAAAGCAAATGATCCGGAAATTTTGAATTGATCTAAATATTTGTTTACAATTGCTTTGATTTCAGGATCGGTTATGTCTGCCTCTAAAAATCTGACTTTATTTTCTCTGCCACGAACATCCTTAAAATTAGCTGATTCAAACCTGGGAACAATATACCTGTCTATTGCAATTTTGGTAATATACGGAAGGGACAGATCAAGGAGGGTAATAATAATGACAAGAAATATTGATAATATGAAAAACAATCTATACGGTCTGGTAAAAGGATAAAGCCTTCTTAACATTTTTATATCATAAGGCTTCCCAAGCTGTTTTTCCTCAAAATATCCGAAATCAGTACGCATTAAGCTCCTCTTCTATTTCCTGGAGGCGAAATGTTTTTGCGTAGTATCTGTTATTTTTCATCAATTCCTCATGCATACCTGATTCTATAATGCAACCATTATCCAGTACGATTATTTGATCAGCGAATTGAACCGCTGAAAGCCTGTGTGAAACAATTATTACTGTCTTTATGCCCGCCAATGATTTTATGGTATTTATGATGGCGCTTCCGGTTTCCATATCCACCTGGCTTACAGGGTCATCAAGGATTAGAATGGGGCTGTCTCGCAAAAGCGCACGGGCAAGTGCTATGCGTTGTTTCTGTCCTCCGGAAAGAATTACTCCTTTTTCTCCTACTATTGTTTCAAAACCATCGGAAAAGGATTTTATTGTACTATACAAAGATGCTTCCTTAACAGCTTTAACCAATTCCTTTTCATCTGCTTCTTTATTTCCAAATAAAATGTTTTCCCTGATCGTAGCTGCAAATAAAAACGGTTCCTGGGGCATAAAAGAAATTTGTGCCCTGAGATCCTTGAGCAGGATATTGCGAATATCTTTTTCGTCTAATGTTATCCTGCCGCCTGTTACATCAAAGAGTCTTGGGATAAGGTTTGCAAAGCTTGTTTTACCGCTTCCGGGAGTTCCCACAATACCCAGTACCTTTCCCT
Source organism: Desulfobacteraceae bacterium (assembly GCA_014237365.1). Taxonomy (GTDB): domain Bacteria; phylum Desulfobacterota; class Desulfobacteria; order Desulfobacterales; family ETH-SRB1; genus B13-G4. The sequence continues at coordinate 8,649 of JABZFQ010000100.1, forward strand.
TATCCAGTTTTATATCAATTACGGCAAGTACAGGCTCTTTATCATGACCATACGAAAATGTGACGTTTTCAAAAACAATACTTCCCTGTACGAGTTCAAGATGCTCTGCACCGGAGCAGTCATCAATCTCGGGCTTGATTTGTAAAATTTTATCAATTCTATCCAGGGACGCTCTTCCCCGCTGCAGAAGGTTGGTTACCCAGCCCATGGCCATCATTGGCCATGTAAGAAGGCTGAGATAGCTTATGAACGCAACAAAATCTCCTGGAGTAATCGTCAGACCTATGGTTTGTCGCCCCCCGAGATAAAGGATTATTGCAAGGCTGATATTTGAAAAAAGGAGCATCATCGGGAAGAAAAACCCTGTTATCCTTACAAGTCTCAGGTTGCTGTTTATATAATCCTTTGATATTTTTTCCAGCCTGATTCTCTCATCTTTTTCCCTGTTATATGCTTTTATAATTCGGATACCTGCAAATCTTTCTCTCGTAACCTCGGTTAACTCAGAAAATGTCCCCTGAACTTCTTGATATAGACGGTGCATCTTTTTACTGAAAAAGCGCGTGCCAAAAATAATCATCGGCATAGGGATTAATACAAATAAAGTCAGTTTGACATTAATATATGCCATAAAACCAATAGCAGCGGAACCAAGTACAATTGAATCTGTAAGAGCTACCATGCCCATGCCGGTCGCCATTCGGATATGCTGGATATCATTTGTTGCATGAGCCATAATATCGCCGGTCTTGACTTTATCAAAAAAAGAAGGGGAAAGTGTTTGAATATGAGCAAAAAGCCTGTTTCTCAGCCCCTCTTCCACTCTTCTCGACGTGCCTATAAGGCAACGTCGCCATCCATACCTGAACAATGCAATCAAGATAGCTATGGCTACTATATAAAGTGCATAGTACGAAAGTTTTATTGCATCTACACTGAAGGCTGTAATGTCATCAACAGCCCATTTTATAATTCTGGGAATAAACAATTGCAGAAAATCGACAACTATCAGACATGCAAGACCGAAAAAAATTAAAAATCGTTTTTCAAAAAAATATGGTTTTATTAACTTAATTGATTTCATGTTAACTATTCAGGGTTCAGGGTTCATGGGTTTAGGGCTACCAACGTAAGGCGGGACAGCTACTTTGGTGGATTCGTCGCTTACGCTCCTTAATCCACCCTACGATTCAGTTTGCAGGGTGGATTAAGCGAAGCGAATCCACCAAAAACTGTAAATTCAATCGAGTGTAACCAAAATAGAACAAAGTTAGGAACGTGGACGAATTAACTTTCACAAGTAGGCGCACAGATTTGGGTCGAATTTGTTTGATCTCAGATCACAAAAGTTGATGGAATAGCTTATCTATTTCAATATTTTTGTGATTTGAGATCGGACAAAGGCGACCTGAAGCTGTGATGCATAGTTGGGGAAGTTAATTCGTCCACGTTCCTTATTGATTTTCGGGGATGGTTCCCCGCTCTGTGATATATGCGAGATATTGGTGGAATGTGCAAAACGATTCGAACCTCCGGAAAATCCGGCCCAA
>JABZFQ010000059.1 GCA_014237365.1 Desulfobacteraceae bacterium
CTTTTTAGGTTAACTTGTTGCCTGGTTTCGCAAGTTCACAATTTTCGAACCTTCAAAAACTATAATTGGAGCAATATTGATAAATGTTGATATTAGAGTAAATCAACAGAGTCATATATTAAAACAACAAGTGGATACACCCCAAAGGGTGGCATAAAAAAAGATTATTATCGCCTTGTAACTAAAATAACCTCCTGTTATTATAGGTTTATTGTAAAAGCAACCTAAAAAACAGGAGGTTATTATGAACAATCAAGAACGTATTAAGTATGAGGGGTATTGTCAATTTAGAAGAGAGATTCGAGGCTCTATGGAGCATCTGATTGTTGGGATTGATATCGCTAAAGATAAGCATTACGCTTTTTTCGGGACATCCACAGGAAAGACTCTTTTTAAGAGATTGATCTTTGATAACAACTTAGAGGGTCAAAATGAGGTCACCCATTAAAGGGCCTGTCAAGAGAAAAAACAGCTCTCCCTCCGAAAAATACACCTTTTTTTTCGCTTGTCCTCTCACTTTCGTTCCAGCACAGCCTCGCTTTATTGTCACCTTTTTTCGCACCTGTTATTTCTTTCTTATCGGTTCCGGGTCAGTATTTTACTGATCCGCACCAGTCACCCATCCGGATCAAGGCTGGTGTACTTTAGACAAATTTTGTGGTTATTAGCCAACCCCTTACAGACTCACGGCATAGGCGAATCAGGATCTAAATAACGATTGCTGTATGTTGGAGGGTGCAGCAGATACCAATCAAGTCTTTTGGTTTTTAACCAACCCCATTACCGGTTTACTGCCGCACCCAAACTGATTAACGAAAAAGCATCTTTTCATCAAATGGTTTCCTATTACGCATAACGTAATAGGAGGCTCTGCATATCTTGTTGCTTAATGCTTTGATAGCAACGATACCATTGGCTTTGGCTTTTTTGCGTTGATAAAAGCTTTGCGCCTTTACACAATGCCTGATAGCAAAGTTTGCTGCCTCCACATATGCCCAGGATAAATATTTATTACCGTTCTTTTTGTTGTTTTCACCTTTCTTTTTGCCATTTGAAATCCGGCTGCTGCCTACACACCGACAATAGGAAGAATAATTTCCAACTTTCTCAAATCGATTTAAATTTCCTACCTCCAGCATCATGGTAAGTCCAAGAATATTTCCGATACCTGGGATTGTCAGAAGCATCTCAAATTCTTTTCGAAGCTTTACCTGGGGCTTTACTTCTTTTTCAATATCCTTAATTATCTTTCCTAAAAACTGAATAGCTGCTATATTATTTCTCGCCATAAATACTAGATTAGAAGAGCCTAACATTCCTTCAACTTCTTCTTCCTTTAGCTTTTTAATAGCATTGCCGGACATATTCAATCCAAGATTCCTTGTTATCATGCTTTGAAGACTCAAAATATGAGATGTTCTGTGCCGAACAAATAAAAGCCTTCTGCGCAGCAAATCTCTTACAGGACGTTCCTCTTTTGGATAAATATAACCTTCCGGCAATATGTTTAATCGTCTCATATGAGCCAGCCAAAACGCATCCCATTTATCATCAGTATGCTTCAGACCTTCGTATTGTTTAATTGCTGATGGATTAGCGAGATGCAACTTGTACCCATGTTCCTGCAAACCGTCTACCAACCAGTACCAGTTGTATGTTGATTCTACGACCACACCTTGCAGTGTATCCCTAAAGGGTTCCAGAGCCATCAAAACTCTATCCAATTCGTTTGGTATCCGTTTCCCATAAAGTCTTTGATCTTGCTCATTGATAATACCAATGTAATTATTACTTGAATGTAAATCAATTCCAGCGTATGTTTCCATATGACACCTCCTAAAACCATAAAATTAATGTTACGTTCTATTACGTACTGGTACCATAGCATCTTTTGCTATAGTTAGGGAGGTGTCTTTTTTTCAAGCGCATCAGGCTGTAGTGACATTTAGCGAAGCGATCCGAAGGAAAATGTCACGCTTGATGCGCAATAATTCT
>JABZFQ010000381.1 GCA_014237365.1 Desulfobacteraceae bacterium
CAACGTAAGGCGGGACAGCCTGCAAATTCAGTTAGTTAGCAATTCCTTAGATTTTGCTTGATTGTGGAATTGTCATAGAGTCAAAATGTCGGAAAATGTCCCGCTTTAAGTTGGTAGCCGCAGCCGGGCATTGCCCGGCACACAACCAGGCGCTTGAGCTGGACCGGGCAAAGCCGTGCCACTTTTGAAAGGCAGTGTTTGACCGATAGTTTTTATCTTTATCATAGTTTTTCGGTTATCGTTGCCCAGCCACTCAGCTTTACGTTAGCCCTCTAAAAATTAATTATTTCACCTATGGAAACAAGCAGAAAAAAAGTTCTATAAATTATGCATAAAGGGTTAGTTTCTTACAAACTTTTGAGCGAAGGATGGGATATTAGTGACCACTTCGGCGATGGCTTTGACCTAATTTCAGAGAAAGATAATAGATTCCTAAAAATAGAACTTAAAGCTATTGACCTTAATAGCATAAAAAAAGGCAAAGCAGCGACACAGCACCTATCAGCTAATGAGATAATCACCGCCACACATCTCATTGTAACCGTATTTAAAGGTATTGAAACGATAGGAAATTACATCATGAGCATTCGTCAGTTTGTAGAAAATTCAGGTGTAAAGAAATATATCAAATACAGCACCTATGCTGAGTTTATAAAAGAATACAAGAAGTTATCCTTAGCTAAGTCACAGCAGGTAAAAAACTCTAAAACAAAAATTGAGCGATTGGATATTGACTTTAGCTTTAACCCAGACAAAATTAAAAAATGGAAATTTGCTAAATTCAAAGACCAATGGATAAACCTAGAAAAAAACTAACAAGGTCGCCAACCCTGCAGCCAGCAAAAATGGGCTAACCATTGCTACCTTAAGGCCAATAAAAAAAATAGGAGTTAAAGATGCTACAGCTATCTGAAATAAAAAAGGAAATTGAAGAATTGCCTAAACAGGAATATGTTAATTTGAGACATTGGTTTGCTGAAAAGGACTGGGAAATATGGGATAAGCAAATTAAAGAGGACTCAAATTCAGGAAAATTAGATTTTTTAGCTAAAGAAGCTCTGCAGGAAAAGAATAATAACAATTTAGAGGCCTTGTAAATGCATAGAACAAGTTTTCGATTTTGAAAATGCTTTGATAAACTTCCATCTTCTATCCAGAAAACAGCTAATGAGAATTTTGAGCTTTTGAAAGACAATCCTTATCATCCTTCACTTCATTTCAAAAAGATTGGTTCCTTTTGGTCAGTTCGAATCGGCCTGAACTACAGAGTTTTTGCTATAGAAGATGGAGAAGATTTTATTTGGGTATGGATTGGGAAGCATGATGAATACGAAAGAATGCTAAAATAATAAGGAAATCGGCTATCGGGATAGGGACGCCCCTCACAAGGCGCCCCTCCTAGAAATGACAACGGAAAATTGACCACCTGTGCTAACCCAAATTTGACTACCCTGAGTTTTGGTTGAAATTTCACTACCGTACACTTTTTTTGACAACTTGAAATTGTTTAAAATATCT
>JABZFQ010000332.1 GCA_014237365.1 Desulfobacteraceae bacterium
GCAAAAAAGGTTAGAAAAAACAAAGAGATAGCTCTCGTTAATAAGAAGAAGGAGGCCGACAGTAGAAGTCTGAGCATGCAGAATTTTCACATGACCAATTAAACCAGATAGAGGCCACCCATCAGTAATTTCAACTAAAACTCAGGGTGGTCAAATTTGGGTTAGCACAGGTGGTCAATTTCCGGTTGTCATTTCTATTCATTCTCATCACGCAATTTTTCGTTGTTTTCACGGAATTGATCAAACCTTGTTTCGTCATCGCCCTGCATGCTTTGAAGTGAGTTTGTTTGCTCATTTTTTTCCTTTAAATCTTGCTTTAACTTCTGAATTTCGGCATCTTCTGCGGTAAGTTTTTGTTGCAATTCGTTTGAGCTTTTTGATAAAAAAATAAGTTCAGATTTATTCTCGTTGTATTCTTTATAAACCGGCATCAAAAAGACCATGGCCAGGGCAACAGTGGCCACTCCAGGTATTATGCCTAATAAAAAGCCAATTTTTTTTGACATAACTGCCTCCAAACTTCGTTTTTTTGCGTCTCAGAATTTTTACACCTAAGTTGAGCGATTTTTGGGGAAGAAATGTGCTGATATCTTGATAGTATAGGAATTTCCATTTTTAGTCAATTTTATCAAGAGGTTAAAAACTATCAGTACATAACGAACTATTCGTAGCTTAACAGCTCGCCCGAAGGGCGCTAATTTAAATATTTTAATTCATTTAACCTCGAAAGCCACTTCAATTCCAGTGACAGCATGCCTCTTTCCCGAAGAAAAAAGGCAATAATATGTATGCTGTCCCACGATTCAGTAATGGAACATTGATAAATTGATCAAAAACATCAATAGATTTGATAGATTCGCAGCAAACTGCTTTGCGCAGCTTTACAGCGGCCACAAATTCAATATATGCCCTGCTTGACGCTATTTCCATGGTCTCAATTCGCATCATTCAACTGCAAACGCTTTTCTTAAAAATCTGTCCAAAACATCTGTTTTTGTTTCGCCCTAATGAATAACCCCGCCGCCGTAGGGGCAACCCCCTGTGGTTGCCCTATCAATGTGGTGCGATATTCCTGTAATAAATTGATCTGTTTTTCAATATTGGAGATTGTTTGGTTGTTTTTTTCGCTAATAAATTTATAGTATAGGAATTTCCTTATGTAAATCCCGTTAATCCTGTCAGAAAAGTCCGCCCGAAGGGCGCTAATTTAATGCATAAGGGTTTGCGAAAACCGCAGGCATACCCGTGGATATGTTGAGGATTTTCGCGAATCCTTGATGCGCAACAGGTCAGTGCAGATTGAGCCAAAAATCGCTCAATTTAGGAACGTGGACGAATTAACTTCCACAAGTAGACGCACAGATTTGGGTCGAATTTGCCCAAATCTCAAATATAGGCTCAGATCACAAAAGTTGAAGGAATAGCGAGCTATTTCAATATTTTTGTGATTTGAGATCGGACAAAGGCGGCCTGAAGCTGTGATGCATAGTTGGGGAAGTTATTTCGTCCACGTTCC
>JABZFQ010000136.1 GCA_014237365.1 Desulfobacteraceae bacterium
GGAGGCTATTTTGTTATTGCGATCTTATTACAAAGCAGGGCGCTGGAACCTGTTGAAACAAATGGCAATTTCCTCCAAATCCATTATTGCAACATGACCCACTTTTTGGGAATGCGCCCTTCCTAATCTTCTGTATGGGATGGAAAACCTGCTTCAACCGGAATCATGAACAAAGGGCGTTTGCATTCGATTGTCCAGTCAGGATAATATATGGCATCTATATTTGTAGGCATGTTATCACCTCCAAAAAAACGAGATTGGTTTGCAAAGTTTACAATAGCGCATTTTCGGATAAAACTATAACAAAATAGTAACAGCAGTTCTAATTATGAAAAAACGGATTAAAATTCAATAGGTTAGAGATTTTATTTTTTACACTTTTTTTGTCTTGACAATGGGGAGCACGATAGGAAAATTTCTTGCGAAAAGCTGCAATGTAGTGTAATGGTGTAATGTGTTGGAGTTCTAAACTATTATACTTTACTACACGACCAGAATCGTCTCCATTTACCTTTTGTTATCACTGTTACAGGGAAGCAGACACACACACACTTTCCAAAAGATATTCATATCGTCTTTTACGCACGCACAATTGGCGGTGGTTTAAAATTAATGCTTTGCACACTTTCAATACAAACCATTTATTTGTAGAAAATCTGATTAGACAGGTAAGGATAAATGATTTCGAGGATATATCTTTTCAGCAGCGGCCGTTGGTGAAAGCGAGGACTATGTGTGAATTATGAAAACATATTTTGAATGTATTCCATGTTTTCTCCGACAGACTCTTGAGGCTGCCAGGCTTACGACTGATGATGAGACGATCCACGAGCAGGTGTTCCGCGAGGTGTTGCGCGTAGCGAGCAAGATAAATCTGCGAGAATCTCCCCCTGTTATGGCACAACGTATCCACCGCCTGATTCGTCAGATGACAGGCGACAATGATCCGTACCGTGACATCAAGGATCGTTTCAACAATTTCGCTTTAGAGCTTTATTCAGAGCTCAAAGAGCGGATCAAGAGGTCTCGTGAGCCATTGGATACGGCAATTCGCCTGGCGATTGCGGGTAATATCATTGATGCTGGTGTAAATTATCATATAAAAGAGACTCAAGTTCACAATGCAATTGAGCATGCGTTGACAGCACCGCTTGCAGGAGATCCGAAGCAATTTCGCGAAGCGGTATCGGAGGCAAAAGATATTCTATATCTGGCGGACAACGCCGGGGAAATTGTCTTTGACCGCTTGCTCATTGAGCAAATGCCGTTCGAGAAAATAACCCTTGTAGTAAAGGGAAGTCCGGTCATTAACGATGCTTGCCTTGCTGACGCCCGGGCTACAGGCATAGCTAATCTTGTTGAAGTTATTGATAACGGTTCTGACGCACCTGGGACCATCCTGGGTGAATGTTCAGAAGGATTTAAACGGCGGTTTGAAAACGCTGATCTGATCATAGCCAAGGGGCAGGGAAACTACGAGACACTCAGTGATGTTAAAAAAGACATCTTTTTTGTGCTCAAGGCAAAGTGCCCGGTAATCGCTCAGCACATTGGCTGTGAAGTGGGAAGTCTGGTCTTCCTCAGAAGTGCCAGGGGCAAGGACTATGGTAAAGGAGGTGATAGAAATGCCATGGGTTAATCAGGAAATGTGCAATGGCTGCGGCATTTGTACGGATGAATGTCCGGTTGGGGTGATCACGCTCAATGAAATGGACAAGGCTCAGATCGACGAAGAGTCATGTATTCGTTGTGCAAAGTGCCATGATGTTTGTCCTGAGGATGCAGTGCGACATGACAGTGAAAAAATTCCGGAGCAGGTAGAGGAAAATCTCGAAAAGACCTGTAAACTTTTAGAGTACTATGATACCTCTGCTGAGCAGCAGGCGTTTATAGAGCGAATGATACGTTATTTCAACAAAGAACGAAAGGTGACCGAATTTACCATTGAAAAACTGAAAGCTCTAAAAGCCGGTATGGCCGGAAGTCCCGTATCTCATGAAAAAGGTGATCTTCTGTGAAGAATTCAGAAATACATACTGACGACATGAAAAACAATACTCTTGCCAAAGAAGCCAAACAGATTGAGCGTGTAGCTCTTTATGCGTTACTCATTAACTTTGTGCTCACAGGAATCAAAGGCGTACTCGCCTACTTTTCGGGCAGCCTGGCCGTTGCCGCAAGTGCGATAGACTCCGCAACTGATTCCGTGGCTTCTCTCACTATATTAGGTGGCCTAAAATTATCGACCCGCAAAAGCCCTACGTTTCCGTATGGATTGTATAAGATTGAAAATGTAATCTCAGTGATTATGGCGATGTTCATCTTTTTTGCAGGATACGAAATCGTCCGTAACATCCTCTCATCAAGTGCAGAACCGCCAACTATTACGTTTGGGCTCATGGGCTGGTTATCAGTGGGAATATTGATCACGTTTTTTTTCGGACAGTATGCGATATCTATAGGCAAACGAACTAAATCTCCGACCCTGATCGCTGAAGGTCGCCATCGTCAGGTTGATGTGCTTTCTTCACTATTAGTGCTGTTGGCAGTGGGATTTCACTATTTTGGATTGGATATAGATTTTATTGGAATAACCGTGGATCACATTGCAGCCGGTGTAATCCTTATTTTTATAGGCTATGCTGGATGGGAACTGCTTTCCGATGGTATGCGCGTGCTCCTTGATGCTTCCATTGACCCTGAAACGCTGGACCAGATACGAAAGATTATCGAGTCACAGCCGATGGTAACAGAAGTTCGACGGCTGGCCGGCCGGAACGCGGGCCGTTACCGCTTCCTGGAAACAGAGGTGGTTTTGCGTACCGGCAACCTGGAAAAAGCCCATGCAATCAGTCAAGATATCGAAGCAAACATTATAAAACAGATGCCCCTGGTAGAGCGGGTGGTGATTCACTATGAACCCCAGGTGCGTGAACATCTGCGTATTGCAGTACCTCTTGTAGATTCTGTGGGTCACGTCAGCGCTCATTTTGGAGAAGCACCATACTTTGCCATGCTACTCTTGCGTTTGGCTGACGGGAACATTGAACGGCAGGAGATAGTAATCAATCCGCATACTAATGTCATTAAGGCCAAAGGAATTCGCGTGGCCGAATGGCTGGTTGAGCATAAAGTAGACCTGGTGGTGGTAAAAGAAGATTTACATAAAAAAGGGCCGGCATACGTTTTCGCTGATGCCGGGGTAGAGTTACAAGTATCTGCGGCCGACCATTTGAGTGAAGTAATTGACTCACGAGGGGCCATCTTTGCTTCACAAAAGCCTCTCGCTAAAAAGAATTTCAAAAACAACGCTACTGTCGGATAGCCTGAACTATGCATCACAGCTTCAGGCCGCCTTTATTTGATCTCAAATCCCAAAAATATCAAAACAGCTCGCTATTCCATCAACTTTTGTGATTTGGGATCGAACAAATTTGACCCAAATCTGTGCGCCTACTTGTGGAAGTTAATTCGTCCACGTTCCTTGGAATCTTCTACGTCACTTATGCCTTATATCTTAGGAACGAACTCTTTATGCTTGACAGAAGGATTATAGGATGCACCTCTATCCCCTTATTACCGCCATACCGGTAATAAATTGCGTTTTCTTTGCCTTGTGCCTGCCTGGTTAACACAAATTGATGGCATTGCCGCTATAACGGCAAAAAAGAACTGTTTTAGGCCGACGATAAACAGCAAAACTGATTTATCTTGATAAAATGCCTCAATGGCGGTAATAAAACTGGCAAAACAGGATATTCTGATATAAACTTAGAATTTTTGGCTAAAGAATACTACGATGGCGGTAAAAATAGATAACAATAATTTCATTCACGTTGGCCGAATTATACATTTTCACAGGAAAAAAGCCGGCCTCTCGCGAATTGATCTGGCAATGGTTGCCGGAGTCGGGAAAACGGTCATCTACGATATTGAACACGGTAAAGAAACAGTCCGGATTAAAACGTTGCTGAATATTTTAAACTCATTGAATATTACCATGCTTTTGGACGGCCCCATAATGAAACATTATACGGAAACTGAAGATGCAAAGAGCTGAAGTGTTTGTATATAACCAATTAGCCGGCATCCTAGAAGAAATTACGCAGGGCAGTGCGTACCGGTTTATTTATCGCGATGGTTATTCAGGACCTCCTGTTTCTCTGACCATGCCGATAACTGATGAGCTATACACCTATAACAGGTTCCCTCCGTTTTTCGAAGGTCTGTTGCCGGAAGGATATAATCTTGAAACGCTTTTAAGAGCTTATAAAATTGACCGCAACGATCTCCTCCGCCAACTGTTCGTCGTGGGAATGGACATGGTTGGAGCTGTCACTGTGCGGCAAATAAAATGAACACATGCCCGATTACATATCAACCCTGTGAAGGCAAGTATTCCATTCAAGGCCTCAGGCGGTTATCACGAAGACTGGATGATTTAGAGGATTTACCCTATACGGCAGGGGAGCAAATACATGAGGCCGCTGTCCGGGCACCCAAAATGTCCGTCCAGGGCATCCAGCCGAAACTTAGCGCAACTCTTAATGTAAGCCGGCGGCGATTCGAAGTTGTAGATATCGGCGGTTACTACATCTTGAAACCGCAGAATCCTCAATTTCCGCAGCTTCCTGAAAATGAAGATCTGTCAATGCGGTTAGCCGGTGCAGCCGGCATCAATGTCCCTTTGCACGGGCTGGTGTATTCGAAAGACGGTTCATTTACTTACTTTATAAAGCGATTCGACAGGATTGGTCGGAATAAAAAGCTTGCTGTTGAAGATTTTGCACAGCTTCTCGGTCTGTCCCGCGATACCAAGTATAATGCTTCCATGGAAAAAGTAGCCACGGTCATAGAGAAATACTGCACATTCCCTGCCTTGGAAAAAATAAAGCTGTTCAGGCTTACACTGGTTAATTATCTTCTTGGCAACGAAGATATGCACCTGAAGAATTTTTCATTAATAACGCGGGATGACAAGATCGAACTGTCGCCAGCATATGATATTATCAATACATCCATTGCGCTGGCCAATCCGCAAGAAGAAATCGCTCTACCCTTGATGGGTAAAAAAAGAAAGCTTGACCACATCATTCTGATCGATTATTTTGGCTGTGACCGCTTGAAATTGACTGATCTGGCCATCAAAACGGCGCTTGAAAAAATAGAATTGGCTTTTGATTTGTGGATACAGTTGATTCACCGCAGTTTTTTGGATAATGTCTTAAAAGACAAATATTCAACATTGGTGGAAGCAAGAAAAACAGCTCTTAGGCTATAGGCCAAGTGAAAGGAATATTCTTATTAAGGACTCGCCCAAAAATAACTTCCCCAACATCTAAAACTTCATTGCAAAAACTCACGAAAATCTGCGGAATCTATAGCTTAAATTTCTGAACTTGCTTGCAACATCGAAGGTAAGGCTGAGAAGCGCCGGAATCAAAAACATCGTAAAAATTGTTGAAACAAGAAGACCTCCGAGCACTACACTTCCCAGCCCACGGTAAAACTCGGAGCCCGCACCCGGGGATACCACCAGTGGAAACATCGCAAATACGGTAGTAATACTGCTCATGTATATCGGCCTGATACGCGTACGTACGGAGTGCGTGATTGCTTCACGATGGGCCATCTTTGCTTCACGAATATTATTCAGGGTTTGATGTACAATAAGAATAGCGTTATTTACTACTATACCGACCAGGATTACAAAACCCAGCATAGTAATAATGTCAAGGGCCTGATAGGTAATAAAAAGATTTACCAGAAATATCCCGACAAATCCGCCGGCTGTGGCCAAAGGTACGCTGAACATGATGATAAAGGGATAGAAAAAATTTTCAAACAAGGCAGACATGAGCAGGTAGCTTATAACTATTGCCAGAATAAAGTTCCACATAAGGGCCTGTCTTGTTTTTGTCAGATCATCTGCCGTGCCGCCGAGTTCGATACTATAAAGGCTGGAAAGCATACCGCTCTGACGTATCGGTTCAACTACCTTTTTACTAATAATCTCCATTGCAGCCTCTAAAGGCATTTCCCTTGGTGGAATAACCATTATGGTTATTGAACGTTGTGAGTCTATGTGATTAATCTGGGTAGGACCTTCTTCCAGACTTATATCAGCCAGAGAGCCCAAAGTAACTATCTCTCCAGTGGGTGCAATTATCGGCAAACCGGCAAAATCCTGAGTTCGTTTGATCTTATTCTCTTCACTTTTTACTACCAGATCTATTTCATCTCCGTAAAGACGGTAATTACTGGCTTTAACTCCATCCACCAATGCATCTAAAGTTAAACCAAGATCATAAGTTGTCATCCCAACACGAGATAACCTGTCCCGGTTCGGAACAACTTGTATTTCAGGATTTCCAAGATCAAGACCTGGTATTGGTTTTATCTGGGCACCGGGGATTAGCTGGGCAACACCACCGAATATCTGTTTCCCCAGGTTTATTAGTTGGGAAAGGTCAGGGCCTTTTATCTGTATTTCAACAGATCTGCCTTCGCCTATTCCGCGGGAAAAAAGGCCTGGCTGCTGAACAATCGCAATCATGCCCGGAATTTTCCCAAGTATATTGTATACGTATGGAAGAAGTTCTCTTGTCCTCTCCTGAATTTTTGAAACAATCCCCATAAATACCTGCTGTCCCCATGCAACATAGAAAAAAACTTTTACCGGAGGCAGATTAAGTTTTTCTGCTGCTTCACTTTTTCCGTTATGTTCAAATAATGGAAGAATGTCTGTTTCTACTGTTTCTGCTATATTTTCAAGCTCACCTAAATTATATCCCGGCGGCGGCAAAAGAATACCGAACAAAATTTCCCGATTACCCTCAGGCAAATATTCTGTTTTTGGAACTAATGCCAATGCAAAACCTATGGATAAAGACACCATAATAACGATTACAGCTATACGAGCTGTTACACTGCCGCACATCCAGTAAATAAACTTTGTTATAGCTTCAACAAATCCCTGGGCCAGGCTGAAAATAGCCCATTGTCTGTTTTTTGCCGGAGATTTTTGCTTAACTTCTCCCAATATTCTTGCGGAAAGCATAGGAATAACCGTTATGGAAATAATCAGACTCAAAATAACGGCACTGCTGATAGCTATAGCTATGTCGCGGAAAAGCTGACCTGCCTCCTCCTGAACAAATACAATAGGAAGAAAAACTGCAACCGTAGTCAAAGTGCTGGCCAGAACAGCCCCCCACACCTCAACTGCACCATCATATGCGGCCTTTAATCGAGACTTGCCCATTTCCATGTGACGGAATATATTTTCAAAAACAACAATGGAGTTATCAACTACCATCCCAACGGCAAAGCTTAAACCAGCCAGGCTAACCACATTAATATTGCGTCCCAAAAGAGTCATAATAAGAAAAGTTCCTATTACGCTCATCGGAATAGCAACAGTAATTATAATGGTGCTGGCAAAATTACGTAAAAACAACAGGAGAACCGTGATTGCAAGCGCGCCACCCAAATAAATATTATTTCTTACAAGGTCGATAGCGCTGTAAATGTAGTTGGTTTCATCATAGGCCTGTTCCAGCTTAAGACCTCTTTCCTTTAAAATGCCGTTATTTAACCCTTTAAGAGTATCCCTCAATCTTTCCATAACAACCAGGACATTGGAACCCGGTTCTCGAACTGCATTCAAGACAATGGTTGTAACTCCTTCTTGTCTCACAACCAGATCCATGTCTTCATAACCAAGTTCAACCCTGGCAACATCTCCAACGGTTATGGGTATGTTGTTTACCCTTTTTATTATAACTTTAGAAACATCTTCAACAGACTCATATTCACCGACTGTTCTCGCAATATAACGACGTTTACCTTCATCGAAATTCCCGGCGCTTATATTTTTATTTTCTATGTCGAGCGCTCTTATCAGCTCTGGAATAGTTATTTTGCGCGCAGCAAGAGCTTCCAGATCAACAATGACCTGAAGCTCCCTCTCCAGCCCTCCATAAATGTTTGAAGATGCAACACCTGAAATCCTTTCGATGCGAGGCTTTATATGCTTATCTATAAAATCGTATTCCTGTTTTAATACTCCTTTATATCCCTCAAGAGAGCGTAATATTATCCAGGCTATTGCCTGTTCATGCCTGCCGCCGGATTTTATAACCGGCTTCTCCACATTGTCAGGATATTTCTTTACCTGTTCAAGTTTGTTGGATACCCGAAGCAGAGCCTCATCCGTATCTGTTCCAATCTCGAACATCAGATTAATATAAGCCTGCCCATCAAGGCTTTCACTGTTCATCTCCTCAAGCCCCTCAAGATTTTTGAGCTCTTCCTCCTGAGCATCTATAATTTCACGCTCAACTTCTAAAGGGCTTGCACCACGCCATATGGTTTCGACAGATATTTCGGGCAGATCTACATTGGGGGTAAGTTGAATCGGAATCCTGAAAAGCGAAATAAAACCAAAGAGTATAAGCAGTATCGCTCCTACAGTAACGGTAACGGGTTTTTTTATGGAAGTTTCAACCAGTTTCATATTGGGTATTGGTCATTGGATTGAATATTGTCGATTGAATATTGAATATTTATGGAATCGCTTCGCTCTGTTTCTTTTTAAAAATTGACGGAATTCCTTCAATCTTCAATTTGGTTATTAGTCTGCTACTTACTTTACTGCTTACTGCTTACTGTTTACTACTTACTGCTTACTGCCTGCTCGTTAATATACCGTGAACCGTACCTGAGTAGCAGTTACTATTTTTCCAACACCAACACGGTCTGGCCTGGCATGAGACGTTCATTCCCCCTTATAACAACCTTATCGCCAGGCTTCAATTCCCCTTTGACAGCTACATTTCCATCATAATAGCCGACAATTTCTACATTTACAGGCATAACCTTATTACCTGATAATAAAAAAACCAGTCTGCTGTTTCCTGCGGTAACTACTGCATCCTTTGGTATAAGTAAAGCGCTCTGTGTGCCGGTAAGATTAAAGGTAATTATTGCCTCCATCCCGCTCTTTATCTTATAGCCAGGGTTATCAAGATTTATCCTTACCGGAAAAGTTCTGGCATTTCTATCTCCATAAGGAAGTACTGCGTATATTCTGCCGAAAAAAAAACTATTTGTTAAACTCTTTATCATCACCATGACTTCGCTTTGGAGGGAAAGCATAATTACATAACGCTCAGGCACATCAACTGTTATACGAATTTGTTCCAGATTAACCAGCCTTACTACAGATCCTCCATTATCTATCCACTCTCCGACCTGAGTGTATTCCTCGGCAATAAAACCCGAAAAAGGCGCAAAGACTTCTTTTTGTTCAATCTCATATTCAAAACGATCAACTTCTGCTTCTTTTTGTAAAAATTCCTGCAAAAGGGCCTCATGATTATAAAGCGCTTCATCATATTGCCTCGCAGCTATACTGTTTGTCTCTTTAAGTTTGCTGAATCTTGACAGTTCCTTTTCAGCATTTTTAAGATTTGCTCTTATTCTCTCTCGTACGGCAATAGCGCCCTTCAGCCGAAGTTTTAGCTCAGTTGATCTCAACCTGACAAGCAGCGCATCTTTTTTTACAAAATCACCCTCTTTTACAGGATAATACTCCACAACGCCTGACACTTCCGCAGCCACTGTACTGCCGGCAATCGCTTCTGTAGTACCCACCAAAGATAATTGGTTTGAAACCATGTTTTTCTCAACTATTGCAAACCGGACAGGGGCAGGTGGCTCATGCTGTTTGCCCATGTCGCTGCCTAGTGAAATTGGGCTAGCTAAAAACATTATAAATATTATAATAAATAACCATATAAGATTATATAAATTTAAGCCTATTTTCAGCATAATTACCTCAGCTATATATAGCCATTCAGAGTTTTGGTAAACCCTGAACCTTTGAACACGTAAACGGGTTATGATGTTATTGATTTGTCTGTTTAATTTGCAATACTATACTTTTAAATCTTTAAAATCAATCACATTTAACCTATTAACTTCCCCAAGTAGGCGCATAGATTTGGGTCGAATTTGTTTGATCTCAGATCACAAAAGTTGAAGGAATAGCGAGCTATTTCAATATTTTTGGGATTTGAGATCAAATAAAGGCGGCCTGAAGCTGTGATGCATAGTTGTCGGTCAAATAAATAACAAATTTTGTAATAGTTTACCATGGATTTTCACTGAAATACACTGAATTCTCGTAACGGTTGGTTGCCTCGTTCAATTTTTATTGCTCTCTAACCGTGAACTGTGAACCTGAATAGTTACACTTACTCAATAGAGTTGTTGCTCAATAAGATTTTTATGCAATATATTGTGATTTTTGATTGAACATAATCCTGCATATTGTATTTATTGCTTATTGGGCAACAACTCTATTGTTTTCAATTTTCAGTGAAACTCCGTGTCGTTTCGGGGTGAACTTTTACCAAATTTCTTGACAACATAATAATGATACTTAATTTTTTTTGAGCATATTCTCATAACGAAGTTTTTATGGTAAGACCCAAAAAAATCGTATTGTTGCCTTTAAGCCAGACGTCAGCTATTTCAAGCCAAGAGGCATACCAATGATAGACTTGTCAGAAGTCCATCTAACTGTTGACGAACGTGAATCAATAAGACTTGCGGATCTTCTTGGGATGTCACATGAAGAAGCAGGCAAGCGTATGGGAGTATCCAGAGCAACATTTGGCAGAATTGTCCAGCATGCACGAAGGGCTGTTGCAGATGCACTTATTAACGGTAAGGCTATTAAAATAGAGGGCGGAAATTACAGCTTAATCGGCGATAAGAGAATATTTATATGCATTAAATGTGATAACAGTTGGGAAGAACAACTTGGGACTGGGAGACCTCAGAACTGTCCTGCATGCAATGATGAGAATTTCTATCGAATCAGAGATAAAGAATAATTATAACATTTAGCTAAGGAACGTGGACGAGTTAACTTCCACAACTATGCATCACAGCTTCAGATCGCCTTTGTCCGATCTCAAATCCCAAAAATATTGAAATAGCTTGCTATTCCTTCAACTTTTGTGATCTGAGATCGAACAAATTCGACCCAAATATGTGCGCCTACTTGTGAAAGTTAATTCGTCCACGTTCCTAAGGAGGTAATTTGGAATTATGAAAATTGCTGTTACATCTTCAGGTAAAAATTTGGAATCTAATGTTGATCCTCGCTTTGGAAGAGCAGCTTATTTTATTATTGTTAATCCTGAGACCATGGATTATGAAGTCGTAGAAAATATACAAAACCTCAACCTTTCACAAGGAGCCGGTATACAGGCCGGCCAAACAATTGCTGGAAATAAGGTTGATGTTCTGCTTACAGGCAATTGCGGACCTAAAGCGTTTAATGTATTACAAAGCGTGGGCATAAGAATTATAACTAATGTAAAGGGAAGAGTTCTTGACGCAATTTCTATGTACAAAAAAGGCGAATTGGAGCCTGTAAATGGACCTAATGTGGAAGGACACTGGGTATAAAAAACGTAACCGTTCACGGTTGTCGGTTCACAGTTCACAGTTTTTTCAATGAACTATGGGCATCCTTCATAAGGAACGGGGACGAAATAACTTCCCCAACTATGCATCACAGATTCAGGCCACCTTTGCCCGATCTCAAATCACAAAAGTATCAAAACAGGTAAGCTATTCCATCAACTTTTGTGATCAGAGATCGGACAAATTTGCCCCAAATCTATGCGCCTACTTGAGGAAGTTATTTCGTCCCCGTTCCTAATCGTATAAAAGTAGTTGACACTTTAGAAAACTCGCAAGTTATGGCCTTCCGAGGTATATGCAACGACTAAAGCATTTGAGTGTAATCAAAATAGAACAAAGTTATTGATCTTCGGGGATGGTTCCCCGCTCTGTGATATATGCGAGATATTGGTGGAATGTGCAAAACGATTCGAACCTCCGGAAAATCCGGCCCAATGTATTCGGCAATATCCCGTAGGGGCAGGCCC
>JABZFQ010000151.1 GCA_014237365.1 Desulfobacteraceae bacterium
TGGTGCGTAGGCGGTATTTCGGGGTTATGCAGTATTTTGCACACTTCGCCGTCACAGCGCGCTCCGTAGCAGCCGCGCTTGGGCTCAGCCATCACTTTTATATTGCCAAAAGTTAAACCAGTAACTACAATTTTATCACCGTACACCATACCCTTGCCTGGCGGCTCTCCCCAGTTTTCAATCATTTTTTTCCTGTTTATCTCGGATAATTGATTGAAATAGTGAGCATATTTATCAGGATCTATAAAAAACGCGGCTCCGCCTTTATCAACTATTTCTTCAACTGTAGTCCACCTGAATTCGCTGATAGCTTTTTTGTTTAGAAATTCATCTGTCAAAGCTTTACCGTTTTCCGGCATATTTTCTATATGATAGCCCTGGTCAGCCAGATATTTCATTAGTTTTACCACACTTTCAAACGAATCAAGCCCGTTGGCTCCACCAAGCGAAGCCTCAGTTCCTGCACAGGGGTTGTTATGAAACAGAATAGTAATTCTTCTTTTATTTTTCGGCAGTTCTTTCAACCTCAACCAGTTTTTTATACGCCGCACAAAAAACTCCATCCGCTCTTTTACAGGTAACGATGAGGCGCTTTCGCTGTCCTTTGCGAAGATAACAGTAGGCTCTATCGTGCCGTTAAATTCAGGCTGAGCTACCCAGTAAATCTGGTTCATTGCAGTTATTCCCTGCGGGCTGCCACGCCATTGGGCTTCAGTTCTGCCGCTTGAAGAGATCGCCTGAAAAACCGGTGCGTCAATTAAATCAAGCACTGTTCTGTTGTCATCGGCTGTCATGTCTGTTTGAAACAGGAAAGATGAAACACAATTGATTATAACGTCGGTGTTTTTCAATTGATTTAAATCTACATTATACCCCGGACAATCTACGCTTGAGTGTTCCTTCTGCTGCGAAAAAACAGGCACCGGAATTATATTGTATTTTTCAACCTCGTTAATTAAGGCGTCTATACCGCATAAATTATTTTTTTCAACCTGGTGCCGTGAAAAAAAGATACCTGCTCTATGGCGTTTTTTGCTTTCCGGGCTTTTAAGTTTATTTTTTTCGTACCAATCAATATATCCGGCGATATCTTTATGTATAACCTTGCTGTCCGGATGATAAAATCCTGTATATGACAAATTTTGGGTCATGATTTTATACCTCCTTGTTTAAAGGTTCAGGGTATTCTGTCAATTTATAAACTGGCGGAGCGAAGCGATTTCATCATTCGATGTTCGATGTTGGACGTTCATCTTTTAATATTATGTAACTATTTGAAATAATTGACCAGCATTGTTTTGTAGGGACTACCCGAGATGCCCTTGTTTAATTTTTCAGGAAAATATTTACTGCTCTGTGTTTAGGAACGAGGACGAAATAACTTCCACAAGTAGGCGCATAGATTTGGGTCAGGTTTGTTCGATCTGCCCGATTTGAAATAGGCACAAAAGTTGATGGAATAGCGAGCTATTTCAATATTTTTGTGATTTGAGATCGGACAAAGGCGGCCTGAAGCTGTGATGCATAGTTGGGGAAGTTATTTCGTCCACGTTCCTTATTATTGAAAGCGGAATAACGTTCAAATAATTACCTTTACTGCTGCGTCCTATCTCAACTTCTGTATCATAAATATCTCTGATATTTTCAACACTGATCACATCTTCCGGCCTGCCATAGGCAAAAATCCTGCCTTTTTGAAGCATTATTGTTTTTGTGCTGTATCTTGCGGCAAGGCTCAGATCGTGAAGCACCATTACTATTGCAAAGTTGTTTTCCTCACTCAAAGCTTTAACAAGTTCCAGTATTTCGATCTGATGGTTTATATCAAGATGTAAAGTCACTTCATCTAAAAGAAGAATCTCCGGCTGTTGAGCCAGGGCACGGGCGATGATGGTTTTTTGGTACTCACCGCCCGAAATCTCGGTTATAAGCCTGTCCGCCATGTGTTCAATCCCGGTACGGGCAAGGCATTGATATACAACAGCCCTGTCATTTTCATTTTCTGTGTCAAATCTTCCCTTGTGGGAATACCTGCCCATCATGACAAGGTCATAAACCGTAAAGGGGAAAGAAACAGTTGAAACCTGCGGTACAACACCTATGTTTTTTGCCACTTCTTTTCTGTTCATCTGCAAAATGTTTATATCATTGACCAGTACGGTGCCGGTTGTGGGTTTCAATTTTTTGTTCATGCATTTAAGAAGGGTTGTTTTCCCGGAACCATTTGGTCCGATAATGCACAGGATCTCTCTTCCCTTAATTTTCAGGACTATATTGTCCAGGGTTTTTGTGCTGTTATATGAAAAGCTTAAATCAAGTATTTTCAGTTCCATTGTTTAAAATCCCGACAACTTTTTTCTCTTGCGCAGCAAAAGCAGAAAAAACGGCACCCCGATCATAGCTGTAATAATTCCTACCGGCAATTCGGTGGGGGAGATAAGTGTTCTCGCAAAGGTATCTATCCATACAAGAAATATACTGCCGCATAAGCAGGATGCAGGGAGAAGAATCCGGTGATCAGGGCCTACTAATATTCTCATTATATGCGGAATAATTAATCCGACAAACCCGATAACTCCGCAGGCAGCAACAGCACCCGCGGTTACCAGGGCGGCCAGTACAAGGATGATTTTTCTTGTTTTCTCAACATTCACACCGACATCCTCCGCCTGTTCTTCACCCAGAAGAAGGATATTCAGCTCTTTATAGAAAAACAGCAGGCATATTGTTCCGGGTAAGACTACAGGCATAACAATCTTAACTTTACTCCAACTGCTTGCCCAAAACCCGCCCATAAGCCAGAATATTATCTGACGCAGTTCTCCTTCTTCCGCCAAATATTGTAGAAATGAAGTAGCCGCCGAGAAAAAAAGCGACAGCGCGATGCCTGACAGTAAAAGCGTCTCGCTTGAAACCTTGCTGCCTGTTTTTGCAACATAATAAACAACAAATATCGTAACCAGGGAAAAGAAAAACGCAACCGGCATTATAAAGCTCTGCGAAGCATTAAGAACTATAACTAAAGAAGCTCCGAATGCACCGCCGGAAGCTACACCGCATACATACGGAGATGCCATAGGATTCCTGAACAAAGCCTGCATGGAACACCCTGAAACGCTTAAAGCGCACCCTACAAGAATTCCCAGCAGTATCCGCGGCAGCCTCACATTCAGTATAATGTCCTGAAAATTATCCGGCCATGTTCGGGATATATCAATAAGCACGGAACACAGTATTTTTACCACTGTCAGCACATTTATCCGGACCGGGCCTATGGTTAAAGTTATCAGCAGTGTCAGCAAAAGGCCAAGCCCGAGAAATATTAAAAACAATTTCTTCTTCATTTATTGAATAACTCCGGATAAAAGAATTTTGCATACTCTTCCAGTCCGTCTAAGCAACGCTGAGTGTATCCGGTATAGTATGATTTGCTTTGAAATATCTTTCCTGATTTTACGGCCTTAATATTTTTCCAGCCGTCTCTTTCTTTAACATCAGAGGGTCTGGTGCCCCATTCTTCCACAATGATGATATCAGGATTCTTTTTAATTATGAATTCCTGGGAAAGAATAGGAAAAGGCACGGGCTCGTCTTTTGCTATATTTATCCCGCCGGCCCTGGTGATCAACTCATGGGTTAAAGAACCTTTTGATCTTGTCTTCCCTAATGAGCTTTGTTCAAAATATACCAGCGGCTTGTTTTTCACTTCTTTCACTTTCACTTCAATACTTTGTATCCTGGCTTTCATCTCATCGACAATGTTTTTTGCTTCCTTCTCCTTTTCTACCATCTTTCCTATATCCGTTATAAGTTCCATAATGCCTTCGATGTCATAGGTTCTTGTGCCGTATACATTTAGCCCCCTAGCTTTTAAAAGATCCTTCTGCCCGTACGAGCAAAAAACCAAATCAGGGTTGACACCGAGAATCATCTCCAGATTAATATTACTGCCGATACCACCGCTTACAACGGGTTTATTTTTAAAAAAATTATAATATGAGTTATATTTTTGGAACTTTGAAACAGCTACAATTCTGTCTATCTCTCCAAGATCACAGAGTATTTCCGCGGGATAAGTCTCTAAGCAGACAATCCGGCGCGGGTAAGTGCAAGAGGATGGTTCTCCCTCCGCACTCGCTTGCGCTGCCGTTCCACCCAAAATACCGGCTATTGAAAATATATAACCTACGGTAAACAATAACCTGAATAATCTAAAACATTTTGTGCGTATCATTAGAATTTCCCCATAGTTCTTCAAGTCACCATTTCTGTCCACAAAAAAAGCCACGAAAACAACTTGTCATCTATGATTTTGTTGATTTATTATCTTTTCAAAAAATTGATACAACATATTGTATTTATAAAATAAATATGTAACAATATACTGTGTTCTGATTTTTAAAATAAGAATAAATCAACAAAGTCATCTTTTTGATGACAAAAGCCTTCGTGGCTTGATTGAATTTAACTCTGTTTTTTCCAATTAAGAAAATCTTCTGATTCCCTGAATAATAAAAACTCGCCACAGTCAAACTTCTTTCGGGAAAATAGCGGCTTCTGCCACCGTGTTTGTATATCAATACTCACCATGTCCGAATACGTTTTTTTGTGACCAATGATTCTCTAATTACAACAATACATTCTATCAACTCATAATTCGCTTGAAAAAATAACACAATTGCTTTGTTTGTTCAGCGTTGGCGACTCCGGATATCTCGAAGGGCATCGCCTATGAGATTAAAAGACAAAACTGAAAGCATGATGGCAATTCCCGGATATAATGAAAGATGAGGAGCGCTCAGAATATAATCTTTTCCTTCCATAAGAAGCGTTCCCCATTCCGGATCAGGAGGTTGTATGCCAAATCCCAAAAATCCCAGAGCAGATACGGCCAGGATAGCCTTGGCCAGCCCGATTGTGGTAAGAACAATAATAGATGAAAGGTTTGCCGGCAAGATATGGCGAATGATAGTCACTGTTCTTGAGACCCCTGAAAGTTGCGCTGCTTTGATATAATCCCGCTCCCTGACGGAAAGAGTGATACCTCTGACAAGTCTGGCGTATCGTGTCCAATTGACAAAAGACAGGGCAAAAAACAGATTAAGGGTTCCCGGCCCCATCAGACCTGCGACTGCCATTGCTGCTACTATTTCAGGAAAAGAAAAGAAGATATCCACGATTCTCATTATAAGTTCGTCCACAAAACCGCCACAATAACCCGATATTAACCCTGCTGTTACGCCTAAAAAACAGGAAAATAGAACTACGGCAATGCCTAATCCAATAGACATGCGGGCGCCACACAAGATGCGTGAAAAAAGACATCTGCCCAGGGAATCATTTCCCAGAGGATATTTCAGAGACGGGGGATTGAATCTAACAGATAAATCCGTTTCAACAGGATCATGAGGGGCAAGCATGGACCCAAACAGAGTTATAACTATCACCGCAAACAAAATTACCACTGCGGCTATAAGTAAAGGATTTTTTAATGCGCTGCGCACGTTCATGATAATCGAATTCGTGGATCCAGATACCTGTAAACAACATCCACAAGAAAATTTATCAATACAAAGACCATTGCGGTGAAAAGCACAAGGCCCTGTATAAGTGGATAGTCCCTGTCGCTCACCGCAGTCACCATCAAGTCTCCTATACCAGGCCATGCAAAAACAGTCTCGGTAATCACTGCGCCCTCAAGAATCATTCCGAACTCAAGTCCCACCACTGTTACAACCGGTATAAGAGCATTTTTCAATATATGTTTGCCAAGCACGAGACGGTTGCTGATGCCTCTGGCACGAAGCGCTATGAGATAGTCGGATTGTAATGTCTCAATAATGGCGGAACGCAGGATTCGAGTAGTATAGGCTGTCAATGCCGTACCAAGTGTTATGGCGGGCATCACCATATGACGCCAGTCACCATACCCAAAAACAGGAAGCAATTTTAGTTTCACGGAAAAAAGGATTATAAGCACCAGACCCAGCCAGTAATTGGGCATGGAAACACCTATCACGGCAATTGTCACTCCCATGGAATCCATCCATGATCCCTGTTTGACTCCTCCAAGAATACCTATGGGAACAGCTATCAATAGCGCAATGACAATGGCAGATAGTGCAAGCTCAAATGTTCTTGCAAAACGGGTGTATATAAGTTGCCATACCGGCTCTTCTCTTACCAGCGAGATTCCTAAATCAAGGACCACAACACGTTTCAACCAATGACAATATTGATATAAAAAGGGTTTGTCCAATCCTTCTTTTTTTTTGATCCATTCAATAGTAGCCCCGTCCACCCTGTCATGGCCTCCATAGCGGGCAATGGCTATTTCCAGAGCTGCATCACCAGGAGCAAACATCATCATTCCATAGGTGAAAAATGTGGCGCCAATGAACACAAAAAACGCAGCAGCTATACGCTTTAATATAAGATTCAGCATAATTGTTAAAACAAATGGCAAAAAACTTCATGTCCGGTTGCAACAGTTTTTGACTCGGGAGCGATCTTTTCGCACACAGGCAGTTTTCTGAAACATCGCGGGTGAAACAGACAGCCGGACGGAGGATTCAGGGGAGATGGAACTTCTCCTTTAAGAACAATACGTTTGCCCTTCCATATACCCGGTTTCAAGACGCTTGATAAAAGAGCCTGTGAGTATGGATGACATGGATTGGAAAAAAATATCTCTTTAGGCGCTTTTTCAACAATTCTTCCCGAATACATTACAGCCACAGTTGTTCCTATTTCTTTCACAAGACTCAAATCGTGAGTAATAAGAAAATAGGTAAGATCATAATCTCTTTTCATTTCACACAGCAGTTTTGCCACCTGTTTTTGAACAATAGCATCCAGCGCAGTCAACGGTTCATCAAGAAACAAAATATCCGGTTTAATTGAAAGAACGCGGGCAATACATGCCCTCTGGTTTTGACCGCCTGAGACCTCTGAAGGACGACGCTGAAGCAATTCGTATGAAAGCCCTGTTTTTGCTGCCAGACTTTCCGCAATTGCCGCCCGATCCTTTTTCCCAACACCTCTGGCGCGCAATGGTTCCTCAATAGATTGCCTTAGTGTAAAAAAAGGATCTAAAGATGCTGCAGGATCCTGAAAAACGATCTGAGCACTGCGCTTGAGCTTTTGGTGAACCGGATCATTGCTCTGTTTAATGGTCTGACCATCAAAAACTATTCTGCCTTCCTGAAACAGATGCAACCCGAGTATCGCCCACACAAGTGTCGTCTTTCCCGAACCGCTTTCACCTATCAAACAAAATGTCTCTTTTCTATTAATATTAATAGAAATGTTACGTACAGCATAAAAAGAAAGACGACGGAAAAATGACCTGTATCCGGAATGGAATTTTACGGCAAGATTTTGTATTTTGAGAAAAGATACATCTAAATCTTCAAATCTCATTCAAGTCTCATCCCCTGATTTCTGACAATTGCCCTCTGCACCCTTCCTCCCCCTGACAACTGACAATTAATTTTGTATACGGATGAACCGGTTGTTCAAATATCTTGCGAACTTTTCCCATTTCCACAATCCGTCCCTTTTGCATCACCGCCACCCGATCGCATATCTCTAAGGCAATGGAAAGATCATGAGTAATCAGGATAATTCCTGTATTCTGTTCGTTTTTCAGTCGAACAATAAGGTCAAGAATTTGCAGAGAAATGGTGGGATCAAGAGCAGATGTGATTTCATCTAATATCAACACTTCAGGAGATGCGGAAGAAACCATCACAAGCTGAGCGCGCTGCAGCATCCCGCGGCTCCATTCGTGGGGATATTGCCGGCATCGTTCTTTTGGCGATGCGATTCCTACACCGTTAAGAAGTGTATATATTTTTCGTAAAATATCCGCATTGCATTGCTTTTTCCCGCTTTTTCCTGTGTGAGAAATAGAAACAACTTCTTTTAATTGATTTCCCATCATAAAAATAGGATCCATGGCACTTCTTGGATCTTGCAGTGCCAGAGAAATTTTTCTGCCTCTCAATCGCCACAATTCCCGCTGGCTTTTGGTTGTGAGTTCCTGACCATCCAGCAGAATTGAACCTGAAATAATTTTTGCAGGAGATTCCAGCCGTATAAGACTTCGGGCGAGAACGCTTTTCCCGCAACCGGATTCCCCTACAATGCCAAGTATTTCTCCCTGTTTTAATGACAAAGAAACACCGCGTAAAACACTTGAGCCGGTCGGCATGCCTGGAAAATCAACAACCAGATTTTCAACCAATAGAACATGTTTGTTTAATGTCATTTCCGGCAAAGCCGCGATGTTAAAAGATATTTTTCCGATGGGTGAATCTCATAATTTTCCACATGGTTATAGAGTGCAGAGACCATTGACTTGTGAAAGAGCACGATTACAGGAAGTTCATTAAAAATAATTTCCTGAATGCGATCATATATCTCTTTACGCTTTTTTTGATCAAAGGTGATTTTTCCTTTTTTTGCCAACGCATCCAGCTCTTGATTGCGGTATCCCATAAAGTTTGCCACTGCATTGCTCGTAAAGATATTAGAAATAAAATAATCGGGATCGCCCTGAAGGGCAACGTTCCACATCTGCAAACCAAGATGAACTTCGCCTTTTTTCATGGCATAGTTAATAGGTGATCCTTTTCTCGTAACTTTCAGCTTTGTGGCAATGCCTATTTTTTGCAATTGCATCTGCACCAGTTCAAGAACAGGTTTTAATGATGCGCGTTCCTCATACGTCCATATATTCAGCAGCAAAGGACGACCATTTATTTCCAGTATGCCGTCTCCGTTATTGTCTTTAGCGCCAGCCTCAGTCAGAAGCTCTGATGCTTTGTCCGGATTATAAAGATATGGTTGCAGATTCCGGTTGTTCCAGGGAAGAATTTTGGGAAAAACAGATGCGCTGACTTCCCCTCCAATGCCGGCAAGAACTGCATCAACGATTTGTTTGCGGTCTATAGCATAATTTACAGCCATGCGCACACGAATGTCT
The DNA here is from genome assembly GCA_014237365.1 of Desulfobacteraceae bacterium. Lineage (GTDB taxonomy): Bacteria > Desulfobacterota > Desulfobacteria > Desulfobacterales > ETH-SRB1 > B13-G4. Next base: position 8,990 of record JABZFQ010000151.1, read on the forward strand.
GCAAGTGGACCATCCGCAATCCTTACAAAGAAAAAGCAAAGCCGGTTGGTAGGCTTGTGAACAATTTTTGCGCCCTTTCTCAAATTGATACGCTTTGCATCATTTTCGGGAAAATTTACCGCTACATCGACCTGTCCTCCCTCAAATGCCAGCATCCGTGTTGTGGGATTTCTTGCAATATTCAGATAAACTCTTGCAAGTTTTGGTTTTCCCATCCAATAATTGTCAAATCTGCGCACAATCATTTTTACTTTTGGCACCACTTTTTCCAGTATAAAAGGACCGGTGCCATAAATTTTTCTTTCATTGCTCATGGGACTGATAATTCCGGTACCAGGCGATGTTAAATCGTATAGAAACGCAGCGTTAGGCTTATGGGTTTCAAATGTCAGAGTATAGTCGTTTTTGACAGCAATGGTTTTTATATTCAGCAATCCCTGTATGCGCTTGTTAAACACCTTGCTTTTTTCATCAATAATGCGGTTGACAGACCACTTGACAGCCGAGGCATCCATGAGCGTATTATCGTGAAAGCGCACCCCTTGTTTTAGTTTGATCTCCCAGATTAACGGACTGATATTTTTAAATGATTCCGCAAGCCATGGTTTCAGGTTCATATCGAAATCAAGAACGAAAAGCGTTTCGGTTACTCCGGCTTCATTCATATACCATCCATTATAGCCTTTAGCCGGATCAGGAACTTCCACAGATGGGCCAAAAGGTTTGGCAATGATAAGTTCATCCGGTTCAGATGCAAAACAAACTGAATCGGTATATGTTGTTGTGGATAAAAAAATCAATAATAACACATAGAAAATAAGTTTTTGTTTCATGGCAAATATTAGTTGTCAGGTAAAAGTTCACCACGGAACGACACGGAGTTTCACTGAAAATTAAAAACAATTAGTAAATGTAACTACTTAGGAACGTGGACGAAATAACTTCCCCAACTATGCATCACAGCTTCAGGCCGCCTTTGTCTGATCTCAAATCCCAAACATATTGAAATAGCTCGCTATTCCTTCAACTTTTGTGTTCTGAGATCAAACAAATTCGACCCAAATCTGTGCGCCTGAGAGCGATAAAGATTGAACGAGGCAAACAACCGTAGGCCTAACAACCTGAACAGTTACGATACTTCAGTATAATTCCGTAAAAATCCGTGGTGAATTATCAGCAATTCTCATTATGGAAAAAATAATTAAAATTCAATAGGTTAGAGATTATATTTGCCCTTAAAATATCTAATTTTTCAGCTAAAATCAGAAAATATGACTATTTTAGGGGGTTGAACAGACCTGTTAATCTCTGTAACCATCATGCAAACATCCCATATTTGCCTGTAAAATAAGGACAATTTCCATAATTAGAATTGCTGGTGAATTATTACGTTGTCAGAAATTTTTTCTCTGATATATTGTGCTAAGGAACGTGGACGAAACAACTTCCACAACTATACATCACAGCTTCAGGCCGCCTTTGTCTGATCTCAAATCCCAAACATATTGAAATAGCTCGCTATTCCTTCAACTTTTGTGTTCTGAGATCAAACAAATTCGACCCAAATCTGTGCGCCTCTTTTCTTCTATCTTCTTGCATGCGCAATGAAAAATAAAGGTTCTTTATTTTTTATCGGTTTTGAGCCCACATAGGGATTTGCGCCAAAGCAAGATGTGTCATACGAGTTTATATCTTTGAAACAGGCGGTTCGTAAAAGCATACTGACTTCGTCAAAGCATATGCCTTCATAAAATGGAAGCGTTTTGCAAAGACCGAAATAACTTAAAAAAAAGTGGGCGGAAATTACGCCGCTGTCTGCAAACATCCTTTTGAATAAGTTTAAGGCAAGGCAATGGACGCGTTTCCATGTATAATTCATCCACAAACCATCGGATATTACCAGAATAGCTTCGGGTTTCATAACCCGTCGCCACTCGAAAATCGCCTTTTGGGGATTGGGAAGTGTCCAGAGCAGATTCCTGGACACTACCACATCAAACGTGTTATCTTCAAACACAAGCCTTTCGGCATCTCCGATTTGAAAATCAATATCAAGTTCATGCTTGCCGGCATTTTGTTTTGCATAAAAAATCATATTTTCAGCAAGATCAATACCTGTTACAACAAAACCTGAACCTGCAAGATAAAGAGCGAACTGTCCGGTTCCAGTTCCAACATCAAGAGCACGCTTTCCGGAAGCTCCTGCAACAAGATCATTCAAGATGGTTTCCCATCTGTTTACAACTTCTGCGGATTTATCAATATCACAACCAAAACTCTTGCTTCTCCAGTTCCAGTAGTTTTTGATTGACGTTTTTGTTTTTTTCATCACAGGATTTTCCATTAAAAACTGTGAGATGTGCGGTTGCTGTCAGTGTCCGGTCTAACAGCAACCACACGTAGTTAAATCACCAACTATGGCGATTTATGGCATCCTTCACGACAAGTCAAAAAAGGATGACCGATTCATCCATGATTATTAGAAATCAATTGAAACTGAGCCAAGCCAATAACGGCCCGGAGCACGATAATATTCGTAATACTCTTCATCAAAAAGATTATCCACGGCAACCGAGACTGCAACATTTTCCATCGGCCTGAAAGTCACCTTGGCATCTACGACATGGTAGTCGTCATCGCCTTTGTATGTCGTATCCGCATATTGGTTTTTCTCATCGTCAAATCTGCTGTCACAATATCTGTAGCTAAGATTTGCATCTATAAGTTTTCCAAAATACCCAAGCCATAAGCTCCACATATCGGTCGGGGTCTCATCCACTTCCCATCCTTCCTTTGATGCTGCAACAGTTTTCGTATACTCTGACCAGTTGTGCGCATAAAAAAGTCCTGCCTTCATATTGTAAGGAAGAATTGCTTCAACCGCAGCTTCTATTCCATTTACCTCGGCATCTTCGGCATTGACCCGTTTTTTCTCTATTAACTCAGTACCATCAGGAAGCGTTGACGTTTTTGACTGATTTACAATCAAGTCTGCAAAATCATTTTCAAAATACGTTGCCTTGACTCGGATACGTTTTTCCCAAAATTCCCATTCCGTACCGATCTCCCAGGATTTGTTCGTTGTAGGTTTAAGATCCGGATTTGGAGATGCTTGCGATATGCTTCCACCTGATTCCCAATAGTAAGATGCGGTTCTGTAGTACAGGGAAGGCGCTGTAAAAGCTTCGCCATAAGATGCCCTTATAGTGCCGTTTTCCAATGGATGATATACAAGGGACACCTTGGGGCTGAACTTTCCGTCATCAACATCCGGATGTTCGGTGTGTTCTCCATCAATATTTGCATAATCAGCATCACTGCCCCACCAATGATCATATCTGCCACCCAGATAAGCGGTTAAAGAATCAATAGGTGAATATTCCGCTTGAATAAATGTTCCAAGAATACGGTTCTTTCCCGAGGTTTTTTCTCTAATGGAAGTTGTGCTATCCTCGTCATATTGGTCAGAGAGGTTCTTGTCTTCCACAGTTACATCTTCTTGAATACCCTGAGCTCCTATCGTAACCAAAAAATTGTCGTCCAATAGATGAAATGTAGCTGCCACATCAGCCTGGGCAAGATAGTTGTCCTCTACTTTGTACCTTCCTTTACTGATGTAATGTGTCGCACTTTCTTTATCGTTGAACGCGAAAAGAGCTACAATATCAACAATATCAGGAATTGAATGGTCGAGGTGCAAAGTGTGTACAACGGATTTTTTTATTTTTGGATCCGATCTAAAATTAAATGGACTTAAAGTAAATTTGTAGTTATTTCCTCCATCCTGAATATATACATCGCCGTCGTAGAGCGTTGTGCCGGAAGGGTCTTTCAAAAAGCTCCTTCCATCACGCCAGCCATATTCAAATTCACTGACATTCAGACTGTACCATAATCTGGAATGAGATGAGAAATCATAGCCTGTTTTGAGAAACAAGCCATAGTCTTCATACCAGTTATCTCCCTGATGGCCGATCATGTAACGTTCATTTCCGGTTTGCGGATCAATATCCTTACTCCAGCCGGTTACAACCTTGGATGGATCAATGGAAACTTCGGGGGTACTCAGGCTTTTATAGGACGGAGTAGTTACATATCCATCAGAAGTTCGTGATTTGAAACTGAACGAATAAAAGAAACTGTCGTTTTCATCAAAAGGCCGATCTGCAAACCTGAGACTATAATATCTGCTGTGCCAGTCGCCATAAGAGGCAGAAGCATCGACCTCCCCATCCTCAGGTATTTTTGTTGTATAGCTGATTACGGCAGTTTGAGCCATTGAGCCATATAGAGCGGAAAAGGGTCCTCTGACCACATCTATTCTTTCTACGTCCGGCATTGGAATAGCGCCGGTGTGAGAATAATAGCCATAATCATTCCAATTTACTCCGTCAACCTGAATAAGGGCTCTATGGCCTCGGATAACAGGACGTGTCCAGTAATCTGCAAGCCCCCTGTATGAACGTGGCCATATCCCTTCTGCCCGTGTTAACGGTTTAAAAGGATCTTCGGAAATAAAGGCATCAATTTCATCTTCTGTAATAACCGAAATGCTCGCCGGAGCATCCAGCGACACCTTGGGCGTTCTTGTCGCAATGACCGAAATCGATTCAAGTTGATACGTTTCTTTTTCTTCCTGGGCAAATGGAGATGTTACTAAACAAAGTATCATTGCTGCGCTTATTAAAATTATTAATACCACATTATTAATAATCACATTTTTTCTCATAATAATTAGTCCTCACTGTTTTTTGAATTGATAAAAAAAGTATCCCGTCCTTTAGGAACGTGGACGAAATAACTTCCCCAAGTAGGCGCACAGATTTGGGTCGAATTTGTTTGATCTCAGATCACAAAAGTTGATGGAATAGCGAGCTATTTCAATATTTTTGTGATTGGAGATCGAACAAAGGCGGCCTGAAGCTGTGATGCATAGTTGTGGAAGTTGTTTCGTCCACGTTCCTTATTTTGTTCCCAAATTTCTTCATCATTCAAATCCTCCTTTGCGTTATTTAGCTTCTACACACAAAACCACGCTTGCTATCACATCAGCTCAAAAGCAATCGTGAGCTCCAGAGGTATCTCACCTTTGAAAAGATGCCGTGGCGGTACTGGAAACGGAGCCGCGGCATGAATGGCCTTGAGCGCTGCTTTGTCCAGGGACTTTTGCCTGGAACTCTTTATAATCTCAATATTTAAGACATATCCCTGGGGAGTGATCACAAACCGTACGGTTACAAATCCCTCTATCTGTCTGGCCTTGGCGGTCTCAGGATATTTCTTATGTCTTTCTATTTTGAGCCTCACCATTTCAAGATAGTTAGCCTCGGCATCGCCGGAATCTATTAATTCTCCTGGGTCCCAGTTGGCAACATTAAGGCCTGGGGTGTCCGGAATATCCGACATGCCGATTCCTTCCATAAGACTATCCGGAAGATTTTTCTCAACGGGCTCCACCTTTATCGGCTTAAAAGTAGGAGAGCGTCGGGTTACCTTGAGTCTTTTTACGTCCTCCGGCTTTATCTCCTTTGGCCTGTGACGTGGTCTGGGAATAGATCTTGCCGACGGTTTGGATACGTTCTGCAAGGTCATTTCAATATAGCTCAATGCATCTGACCTGTAGATCCCGGATACATGCATGAATATAAGGATATGTATGACAAAAGAGACTCCCACTAAACAGCGCAAGAGCCGATTGGGTTTTTTCTTATGCATAGCTTTCTGAACCTAAAACTCCTTCTCTGTCGCCAGGCAAAGTCTCCCTGCTCCCGCTACCTTGACTACGTCCATAACCTTTACGGCCTTGTTCAGGATTACTGCCCGATCTGCTCTGATAACGACCAGCTTGTTCTGGTTTTGCCCGATCATTTTTTTAATCCCGGTAAAGAGTTCGGCAAGAGAAACTTCCTCTGTTCCGAGAAATGATCTTCCTTGCTGATCCACAAAGACGGTAATTACTTTTTCGGTTTGAGGGGCAGCCGCCTTAGCCTGGGGAAGTTTGATCTTGATCCCTTCATCAACCATGAAATTGGTTGTAAGAAGAAAATAAATTAAAAGAAGAAACACGATGTCGATCAGCGATGTCAGAGGCATCTGTACTTGGTAGCGCTGCCTTGTTTTGCGGTGAATCAGCATGATAACATTCCTTGCTTTGTAACAGTTTACGGTTGACGCTTGGCTTCCTTCATTTCACAATTTACACTTTCTAATCAAGCCGACTACATGACGATGGAACGTGAAAACAAAAAGATGTGTAGTTTTGTACACTTTCTCACCTGCTCACTTTCCCACCTGCGAGGGCTATTCAGTAGCCTTACTTAGGAACGTGGACGAAACAACTTCCACAACTATGCATCACAGCTTCAGGCCGCCTTTGTTCGATCTCCAATCACAAAAATATTGAAATAGGTAAGCTATTCCATCAACTTTTGTGATCTGAGATCAAACAAATTCGACCCAAATCTGTGCGCCTACTTGGGGAAGTTATTTCGTCCACGTTCCTTAAACTTCATGCTCCCGACTCTCAGTTCTAATCCCTTTTCTTTTTCCCACGGCCTTGATAAAAGTGACAGTCCCGTCCTGGAGCTGGGTCTCATACTCGTCCACACGTGAAATTAGATAGCTGTGAGCTACCATTGCAGGAAGAGCCACTGACAGACCCAGGGCTGTTGTCATCATGGCCTCCCAGATGCCTCCGGCGAGAACAGCGGCATTTACCTTGCCGCCCATCTGCTGAATCACCATAAATGCCTTCATCATGCCGACAACCGTTCCAAGCAGACCGAGCAACGGGGAGATATTCGCGATAGTGGCGAGCGCCTGAAGATATCGGGAAAGTTCACTGACTTCTCTTCCTGTCGAATTTATGATAACTGTTTCTAATGTTTCGCTATCTTGATCTGCAATCTCAATGGCCTCAGCCAGTACCCGGCCCATAGGCGATTTGTTTCCTCTCGCCAGCTCAAGCGCTTTGGCAGATTTACCGTTTCTTAAATACTCAGCTACCTCTTTTACCAACCCATCGCCGCGAATGCGCACCCGTGCAAAACAGATGACCCTTTCCACAAAAATGGCCAGGGCCACCACCGAGCAAAAGATAATAGGGTATACTAAGATGCCTCCCTTTGCGAAAAAATCAAACATGTTATTACCTCCATTCTTTTGTGAAAGCGTGAAAGTGAGCAGGTGAGAAAGCGAGCAGGTGGGCAGGTGAAAAAGTGGGAGAGTGGGAAAGTGTGTGTGAAATCATAATCATGGATGCTTTATTTTCAGTATCCACGGATCAGGATTGTTTCCCATGCTGACTAACTTTCCAATTACATTATCGTACATTCGATGCAGATCTCCGCCGATATTCCTGTCGAGATACTTGCACTTGACAGCATACTCCAACCAAACCTGTGTCTCTGCAGCCTCACTTTCCGATTCGTTCAATTTGTTAACAAAGGCGTTCTGGTATTTTCTTCTTCTCCAGCCTTCAGCAATAGCTGAAGAAACAGAACGCGACGAACGTCGTATCTGATCTGTTAAGGAACGTGGACGAAATAACTTCCACAACTATGCATCACAGCTTCCGGCCGCCTTTGTCCGATCTCAGATCCCAAAAATCTTGAAATAGCTCGCTATTCCTTCAACTTTTGTGATCTGGGACCGAACAAATTCGACCTAAATCTGTGCGCCTACTTGGGGAAGTTATTTCGTCCACGTTCCTAAGGAATAAACTTGAGTGTAACCAAAATAAAACAATGCCATCTTGATGATGGTTCCCTATTATGTGATACAATTCGTTTTCAAATAACGTAGAGGCAACGCCTGTGGTTGCCCTTCCGCCCTGTGGTTGCATATTATCAGGGCAGGCACAGGGGCCTGCCCCTACGGGATATTGCCGAATACATTTGGCCGGATTTTCCGGAGGTTCGAATCGTTTTGCACATTCCACCAATATC
>JABZFQ010000292.1 GCA_014237365.1 Desulfobacteraceae bacterium
GATATGGTTGCTCATGCGAAGAGTGTTGCTGAAAAGCGTGGGAGAAACGCTGTTTGGGTTGAAAATGCTATACGTGAGAGTGTTTCCGTTACTGAAACCGAGGCTCTAAAAGAAAATGTAATAGATATTATAGCAAACGACCTGGATGATTTGATAAATAAGATAAACGGGCGCAAAATAGAAGATAAATGGATTTTAAAGCTCGACAATGCCAATAAGATAATTCTGAAAGAAAGTTTAAGGACAAAGATATTAAAAACCATAAGCGATCCCAATATTGCGTATATCCTTATGATGATAGGTCTTGCCGGGCTTTATTTTGAACTGTCTCAGCCGGGTGCTATTTTTCCTGGAGTAGTTGGCGCAATTTCGTTAATTTTAGCTTTCTTTGCATTTCAGACTCTTTCTGTTAACTATGCCGGCTTTCTTCTTATTATACTTTCTGTAATTCTGTTCATAATGGAGATGAAGATTATAAGTTACGGCCTTCTCAGCATAGCAGGCATTGCCTCACTTTTGCTTGGGTCACTTATGTTGTTCAAAAGCAGCTCTCCCGGGTTAGGACTATCATGGACGGTATTTGTGCCGACGGTGGTTATGGTTTCAGCTTTTTTTGTTGCAGTTGCCGGTATTGTTTTTAAAGCGCAAGTCACAAAACCAAAAACAGGGGCAAAAGGACTTATCGAAGAAATCGGGATGGTGAAAACAGACATTAAACCGGAAGGCAAAGTGTTTGTTCATGGCGAGTTGTGGAATGCGACTTCAAAGGATATAATAAAACAGGGGGAAAAAGTTCGGGTGGTAAAGGTCGTTGGCCTTGTATTAGAGGTGAAGCCGGTTGATTAGGAACGTGGACGAAATAACTTCCCCAACTATGCATCACAGCTTCAGGCCGCCTTTGTCCGATCTCAGGTCCCAAAAATCTTGAAATAGCTCGCTATTCCTTCAACTTTTGTGATCTGAGACCGAACAAATTCGGCCCAAATCTGTGCGCCTACTTGGGGAAGTTAATTCGTCCACGTTCCTTAGTTCTGTTTACAGTTAACAGTTTTATGTTTTGATCAACCGTGAACCTTAAACCGTTACCAAAGGAGATAAAATGTTTACTGCAATTGCTATAATAATAGTTGTTGTTTTTTTTCTGACCTCGGCAATACGGATCTTGAATGAGTATGAACGCGGGGTGATATTCAGGCTGGGGCGTGTAATAAAGGCAAAAGGACCGGGGCTGATAATATTGATTCCGGTTGTTGATAAAATGCTGAAAGTCAGCATGCGTCTTGTGGCTATGGATGTAGATCCTCAGGACGTTATTACAAAGGATAATGTTTCTGTAAAGGTGAATGCGGTCATCTATTTCAGGGTAATTGATCCGACAAAAGCCATCGTTGATGTTGAAAACTACAATTATGCAATGTCTCAACTTGCACAGACAACCTTAAGAAGTGTGTGCGGCCAAGCAGAGCTGGATGAACTTTTATCTGCAAGGGAAAAAATAAATTCGCAATTACAGGAAATACTTGATACTCATACAGATCCTTGGGGAATAAAGGTTGCAACAGTTGAGCTTAAACACATTGATCTGCCTCAGGAAATGCAGAGGTCAATGGCCAAACAAGCTGAGGCTGAGAGAGAACGTCGTGCTAAAGTTATCAATGCTGATGGCGAATTTCAGGCGGCAGCAAAGCTTTCTGAGGCAGCGGAAATAATTGAAAAAAACCCTATGGCTTTGCAACTGAGATATCTCCAGACAATGCGGGAGATGTCAGCAGAGCAAAATTCGACAGTTATATTCCCATTTCCCATGGATCTTTTTAGGCCGCTGTTGAAACTTATGGATAATGGAGGAAACAGGGATTAGGAATTAGGAATTTTGACCCAAATCTATGGGCCTACTTGGGGAAGTTATTTTGTCCCCATTCCTTAATTTATCACTATATTCCAAAATTACGTCTAAAAACTCTTGGCCGTATTTTTCCATTTTTGCTGGTCCGATTCCGTGTACCTGGAGAAGTTCCGCCATGTTTTTTGGTGCTGACGCTGCCATCTCTTTCAGTGTCCGGTTTGAGGTTACCAGGAATAAGGGAATCCCCGCTGCTGTCCCGAACTCTTCTCTTTTTTGACGCAATAGCTCATAAAGCTCCGTGGAAAAACCAGTGGCTACCTCTGCAGTGGTTCTGGCCGTTGTTTTGATTTCCGGTAGATTCAGAAACGCCTCCTCCTCTTTTTTCATCACCGCAATCCCTTTTTTACTGAGGGTTATGGTCGGATAGAGATGATCTCCCTGGCGAACAAAACATCCCTGCCGATCTAACTGGTTAATAAGATCAAGGACATCTTCCTGGGTAAAATTGGACAGCAAGCCATATGTGGAAAGTTGATTCATTCTTTGTGAGGTTATCCATTTTCTTGAAGCGCCGGTAATGACCTGGGCAACACGTGCCCGGCCAAACCGGCCCTGCATGCGCGCCACACAGCTCAATATTTTAAGGATTGTTGTTTCCTCTTCTTTTTTGTTTGTATCAGTCCTTTTTAGCTTTCTTTGAATGCAGTTGTCGCAGGAACCACACTGGTCTGTTGCGCTGTTGTCCCCGAAATAAGAGAGGAGAAAATCCCATCTGCACCCTCCAAAATGCCCGTAAGCTACTACTTCTTTGAGTTTTTCCAGATCATTCTGTTTTCTTTTTTCAAGTAGCTCAAAGTTTATTTTCAACTCCTTAAAGGTTGTCTGTGGCCCTATTATTTTGATGTCGCGCCCGGCGGTCGGGGGTATGTATGTAATCAATCCGTCTGCTGAAAGCAGTCTAAGACCTCTAAGAAGCGCTGGTTTTTCGAGACCGGCGGCCTTTGCCAGGATGTCAATTGAAACTTTTTTCCCTTTAGAGCCTGCAATTCTTGACAAAGCGTCAAATATCTTTTTTCGGACAGGCCCTCTTGGTTTTCCTGTGCCGGCCGCAACAAAACAGAGTCGTCTCCCCGAATATAGCCTTTCCAGAAAACCGGCCTGTTCCAGCATTTTTATGATGATCCCTGCCTGTCCATCGCTCTGGACGGAGCTGGTCATTGCAGAAATTTCATTATTTCCAACGCTCAGATAATCCCTCCCATCACTTTTTAAGAAATCAAAGACATCATGGACTGCTTCCTGCGAAGGGTAGTTCATATCAATAAAGAATTCCTGGATATAGTTGTCCCCCATAGAAAAAAGGAGCGTGCATATTGATTTTTTTCCATCTCTTCCAGCTCTTCCTATCTCCTGATAATACGATTCTATAGAACCTGGAAACTGGTAATGGATGACCTGACGTATATCTAATTTATCAATTCCCATCCCAAAGGCATTGGTTGCCACAATTATTTCAGTATGTCGTGTCATGAATCGTTCCTGCACACGATTTCGTGTTTCATCGTCCATACCGGCATGGTATCCTGATGCAGGATGCCCTTGATCTTTCAACAGAGTTACCACTTCATCCACGCCTTTTCTAGTGGCGCAATATACAATTGCAGGAAGCTTCTCTGAGGCAAGGGCAAACGCAAGAACGTCTTTTTTCTCTTTTTTATTTGTACAATGAAGCACTCTCAACAGCAGGTTGTTGCGATAAAATCCTGTTACAAACTGTCGACAATTTTTAAGATGAAGAGAAGCTATGATATCAGATATGACGGATTCAGTGGCAGTGGCAGTAGCGCCGAGGATCTGATATTGTCCTATACTTTTCAGGATTTTTCCAAGCCGCAGGTAATCGGGGCGAAAGTCGTGTCCCCACTGGGAAATACAATGGGCTTCATCTATCGCCACAAAACTGATTCCGGAGCGGGAAAGGGTATGTAAAAATTTCTTCTGGCGAAACCGTTCCGGAGCGACATACAAAAGTTTTAACTCTCCTGCCTCAAGTCTTTTAAGTACCTGTTTTTGTTCCACCAGGGAAAGTGTGGAATTGATAAATGATGCGGCAATCCCTCTTTTTTGAAGGACATCCACCTGATCCTTCATCAAAGCGATAAGAGGAGAAACCACAAGGGCCGTTCCCTCACGGATTAAGGCAGGGAGCTGGTAGCACAGCGATTTTCCTCCTCCGGTTGGCATGACCACCAGGGCATCTCTCCCTTCCAGAACCGTTCTAACCACTTCTTCCTGGCCGGGGCGGAATGAGGAGAGATCAAAATATCTTTTAAGTTCGCTTAATAGTTCCATGGAATGGTGAAGGCAAAAAACAGTCGCCTTGTTTTTTTTATGATATATGGTTGACGGAAATAGAATCTGCATATAGCTTGATTTGATAAAAATTACAAGATTAAAGGCATACTCCAAATGATTAGTATAGAAAATATCACAAAAAGCTTTGGCAACCGAACACTCTTTGAAGGAGTCAGTTTTAAAATCAATCCTCGGGAGAGGATTGGGCTTGTTGGAAGGAATGGGCACGGAAAGACAACTCTGTTCAGGCTCATGACCGGTGAAGAATCAATGGACAATGGAACTATTGTCATACCCAGAAATTACAGGATTAGTTATGTTCGCCAGCATATAGAGTTTACAGAAAAAACCGTGCTCAAAGAAGGAATGAGGGGCCTTCCGGAATCGGAGCGTGATCATAGCTGGAAAGTTGAGAAAATACTTACAGGTCTAGGTTTCTCTCAAGCCGACATGGAACGAAACCCTCTGGAGTTTTCAGGCGGATACCAGGTTCGCCTGAATCTTGCAAAAATACTTGTATCTGAGCCGGATCTGCTTCTGCTCGACGAGCCTACCAATTATCTTGACATTACATCTATACGCTGGGTTGAGCGTTTTCTGATTAACTGGCAGCGTGAAGTAATACTCATTACCCATAATAGAAGTTTCATGGACAATGTCATCACCCATACGGCCGGCATCCACCGCAGGAAGGTGCGCAAGATTGCAGGAAATACAGGAAAGTATTATGCCCAGCTATCCCAGGATGAGGAGATATACGAAAAAACCCGCTCAAACGACGAGCGGCGCAGGAAAGAAGTTGAGCAGTTTATAACAAGGTTCAGAGCCAAGGCGAGACTTGCGAACATGGTTCAGTCCAGAATTAAAACCCTTAAGAAAACAGAAAAGCAGGAAAAACTTGAAAAAATCAAGTCTCTTGATTTTTCCTTTAAAAACAGCCCGTTTTCGGGAAAACATGTGATGACGGCCAAAGATGTGTCCTTTTCATATCAGCCCGACAAACGTCTTATAAGGGATTTTAACATTTCCATCGGGTCCGGTGAGCGGATCTGTATTGTGGGTAAAAACGGGAAAGGCAAAACAACTCTGCTTAAACTTCTTGCAGGAGCCATTACCCCTCAACAGGGTGAGGTTACATACAACCCCCGGATCACAAAAGGAGTTTTTGAGCAGACCAACATCAGAAGCCTGGTTGACACAAGAACCGTAGAAGAGGAGATGCTGAGTTCACATTCTGATGTTGACAGGCAATCGGCCCGCAATATCTGCGGCGCCATGATGTTTGAAGGCGATGATGCTTTAAAGAAAATCAGTGTCCTTTCAGGTGGTGAAAAAAGCAGGGTGATGCTGGGCAAGCTTCTTGTAACACCGGTGAATTTTCTGCTTCTTGATGAACCGACCAACCACCTGGATATGGAATCGTGCGATGCGTTGCTGGCTGCAATCGACAGCTTTGACGGTGTTGTGATTATGGTTACCCACAACGAGATGTTTCTGCACGCCCTTGCCAAGCGCCTGATTGTTTTTCGGAATGACCGAATTGAATTATTTGCCGGGAGTTATGGAGATTTTCTTGAAAAAGTCGGATGGGAACATGAAAGTTCTGTGCAAAAGCCCGAAGGAAAAAAAGCTGTTTTAAAATTGACAAAAAAGGAACTCCGGCGAAGACGATCAGAGATAGTCACAGAAAGGGGAAGAGTTCTCAAGCCAATAGAGCAGAGCATAGCAAAGGCGGAAAATGATATAGGAAGACTTGAAGATGAGCTTTCAGAGCTTAACCAGGCTATGCAGGAAGCATCTCAAAACCAGAACGGTAAAAAAATTGTCGAGTTTTCCAGGTCAATTCACAAGTGCCAGTCTAAAATAGACCGCATTTTTGACGAGCTGGAAAAGTTTACAAGTTTTCTGGAAGAAAAGCGGGTTAAGTTCGAAGAAAAACTTGAAAAACTTGAAAAGTGAAAATTAGTCCAGAATTTCCCTAATTTCCCTTATTTTTTTAGATAACTCCTTTATAGTCCAGGGCTTCTGTATAAAACCGTTGCAACCTCGTGCCAATATTTCCTTTGCTTTTCCGTCAATACTGTAGCCACTTGAAAGCAAAACTTTTACATTCGGATTGATTTCCTTCATCAGGTAATAGGCCTCGCCACCACCCATATTCGGCATAACCATATCCATAAGGACTAAGTCGATGTTGTCCCATTTTTTTTTGTAAACCTCGACAGCTTCTTTTCCATTTCCGGCTGTGAACACCTCGTGGCCTAATGCCTCCAACAACTTTTTTTCTACGTTCAGAATCATGTTTTCATCGTCTACCAGGAGGACTGTTCCGGTTGTCCTGGTGATTTCATCTGCAGTTCTGAGAACTTTCCGGACTTTTTCCCCAGACGCAGGGAAATAAATACTAAAGGTGCTCCCATGCCCCTTCCTGGATTCCACGTCAATATATCCGCCATGACCGGTTATGATACCGTAAGCAGAAGCCAGGCCAAGACCAGTTCCCATGCCCATGTGCTTAGTTGTAAAAAAGGGATCAAAGATGAGTCCCATAATGCTTTTATCCATGCCAACACCCGTGTCGGTAATTGTCAGCAAAACATAGTTTCCAGGCTCTGAATCGTATCCCTTCCCCTTTATGTCTTCATGGGTCACATTTGTGGTCTTCAAAATGAGATCCCCGCTATCTATCATCGCCTCGGCAGCATTCAGATACAGATCAAACAGTATCTGCCTAAACTGGGCATCGTCCGCCTCTATGAGAAATAACCCCTCAGCAAGCTCTTTATGAATCGTAACACCCATTTGGGTTCTAGCAAAAATCTCTGAGGTTTCTTCCACCACCTGGTTAAGGTCAAGGCGCTCGACCTTATACTTTCCCTTCCCGACATAACCAAGAAGCTGGGCGGTGAGTTTCGAGGCGCTTCGAACATGCTCCTCAATGTTTCTTAGCTTTTCATAATGTGGATGCGAGGAAACAGTCTTCACAAGCATCAAAGATGTATTTCCCTGGATTGCCATAAGGAGATTGTTAAAGCTATGAGCGATTCCGGCTGCAAGTTGTCCGATCGCTTCCATCTTCCTAGCTTGCTGCAATCGTTTTTCAAGCTTTGCTTTCTGTTGTTCAAATATTTTGCGTTCAGTGACATCCCTTATGATTCCGACCGTTCCATCATATTTGTTGTCAGATCTATCTTCGTTAATACCATCTGAGTCAGACGAAGAAGATATTTCACCACAGCTTATCCTGCTATCATTAAGAGGTGCCGTATCATGGACGTATTTTTGCTTTTCCATGTCTCGGATGATGCCAAAGGTTCCAAGAAAAGCTTTATCCTTTTTGCTGATTGCTTTATTGTATTGTCCACTGGCCATCACTTCTACATACACTGTTTTTGAATTTTCTACATTCTTTGAATCTTCTTCTCGTTCCCAGCCCTTTTGTATTAATCTAATAATAAGGTGTTTTGTTCCTCTTTTTTCGGTTCTTCTTTCATCAAAGAGTTTTGGTGAATTCTTATCTCCGGTTATTGATCCCTTATATTGTTTCAAAACAGTGGAACGACTCAAAGATGCAATATCATCAGGATGAATTATCTTACTAAAATGTTTTCCTATCAATTCTTCAGGCAAATAGCCCATAGACTTGATGGCGCCGTTTAGATATACAAAATGCCCATCACTATCTATTTTGTAAACAATATCGGGTAGTACGTCGAGCATCTCAGAGTATTTCTTCAGTTGTTGTTTAACTTTTACAAAATCATCAATAAGCTCTTTTTTTGTTCTGTCTTCATCTTTCATTTTAAGTGTTCCCGTTACGTGTTCTCAAAAAGGTTAGTAGAAACTGCATCGAAGTTTTGGCATATTTCTTCGCAAAAAATCGTTCAACTTAGGGCTCGGTCAAAATCAAGAGAATTTATGAAACTCGACCTGTCAAACTGCTGGATCGTGTGCGGCATAAAATTCGATTAGGGAAGGAGTAAACGACAAAAACATGGCTCCTGAATCTGTTGGCAACGACAGAGTGGGCATTTACCGGGTTTAGCCAGTCGTTCCCTCTTTTTGAATTTAAATCCACACTTTTTACATTCAGCAGGAATTATCACCAGTCGCTCTCTGCTTTTTCGGGCTGCCATCCGGATATGTTCAAGATGGGAGACAACCTCTTTTTCAGAAGTCCCTATCTCTGCTGATATCTCCCGCGCTGACAGGGTTCGCCCTGTAAGGACAGAAATTATTTCCTGACGGAACGTGGCATGCTTTTCCAACGGAACGTAAGGGCTTCTATATTTTATTTTCATTAATCAGCTATTTTTATCCTTCAGCAAAGCATCAAGGCCGGCGAACGGCCTGTGGGTAGAAGGTGGCTCTTGCTCACCACCTGGCGTAGCCTCGTCATACCATTCCGCTACCTGGTCCCTCGAGTGCTCATTGTCGTGACAGTAGAGGCACAGCAACTCCCAGTTGCTGCCGTCAGGCGGATTGTTATCGTGGTTGTGATCCTTGTGATGGACTGTGAGCTCTCGAACTCTCTTGCCTGTGAATTCTCGCCCGCATCGCGCACAGATCCACGGAAAAAGTTTAAGCGCTCGTTCCCGATAGGTTTTCTCCCGACGTTCCCGGTCATGCCGAGCCTCGGCAATGATCTGATCCGGTCTGTCACCCTCTGTTCGTGTCTCCTTCTGTGACATGGCGCATACCTTCCATAGCTCTTACCCTTTGAGTTATACCTCAACAGGCGCTTTCAGTTCTTAGAAATATGAATGCAAAGAAGTAATCCCTTTTTTAGATATACTGTTGCACTATCATCTATCAATACGTTGCTGATTCCCCTTGTAGCGCCGAATCGCAATACATCATTTTCCAGAGGATATTTCAGGCCACGCAGGGTAACGCCGTAAGCCTCCTGACCAAGAGGAATTAGCGAAAGCATGTCTCCTTTTTTTCCCTTAAAAGTGAGTTCACTTCGTCCCTTTAACAAAATAATCTCCTGATGCCCATCAATTAAACGAATTGTAACTTTGGAAAACTCTGGTAACGCTGAAAGTAATAAATTGGCTATTGTCATATCCCAACGCGCACCCAGCGCTCCCAGCAAAAGAATTTCATCAGAGCCAAGGTCGATAGCTTTGCGTAGAGCTATCTCAAGGTCGGTCTGATCTTTATTGATTGGATAGCTTATGATTTCTGTTCCCGATGTTTGCAGAGACTTTAAATAATCAGGATCCAAAGAATCAAGATCTCCTACAACAACAGAAGGTTTTATATCTAGCGCCCGACAATGAGTCATACCGCCATCAGCGGCAATTATCAAATCATCAGGAAGTATGATATCGTGAATATCCTGGAGATTATTCAAAACTCCATTTGCAAATATTACAGCTCGCAAAATAATCCCCCAGCCTAAGGAACGTGGACGAAATAACTTCCCCAACTATGCATCACAGCTTCAGATCGCCTTTGTCCGATCTCAAATCCCAAAAATATTGAAATAGGTAAGCTATTCCTTCAACTTTTGTGATCTGGATATTCTTTTTCTTTAAGGTGTTTTTTCAAAATTCCGAGAATATAATCCAGTATTCCGCTGATATCATCATTGCTCAGCCTTTTAACTAGAATCTGCATCATCTCATCATCTGTAAATTTCTGAAGATATGCAATCAACGACTTCTCATCAGTTTTACGGTCCAACCCAAATATTATATTTTTTTCATCATAATTATTTACAAAATTATGTGTGTGTTTTGACATAAGGAACCTCATTTATCAGAAATTTACAAACGCAAAAAGCAAGTTGTCAACAACCTGAGGTGGCGGGCACTTAAATTTATAGTATAGGAATTTCCATTAATCTGATAAGCTCAACAGCTCAACAGCTTAACAGCTCGCCCGCAGGGCGCTAATTTAAAGTGCCCGCTTCCTTAGGTTAATTTTATGATGACTTTGCAAATTTCTGATATCACAATTTTTCAAGCAGATCACAAAACAGCCGAACCCCAAAGCCGGTACCTCCAACCCCGCAGTATGCATTTCCCTTTTTCATATAAGAAGGGCCTGCTATATCAATATGAGCCCATCTTGTATCTCCGACAAACTCCGACAGAAATAAAGCTGCCGTGACTGCACCGCCCCATCGTGAACTGCTTATGTTTACAATATCAGCAAAATCGCTTTTAAGATCTTCTTTATAATCACCCGGCAAAGGCATATGCCAGCAACGCTCATAGGTCTTTTCACCTGAGCTGATAATAGATTGAGCTAATTCATCGTCAGAAGAAAATACTCCCGCTATCTTCTCTCCAAGCGCAACCACACATGCACCTGTCAATGTGGCAATATCTATAAGAATTTGAGGTTTATACTGCTTAATCACATAAGAAATTGCATCAATCAATATAAGTCTGCCTTCAGCGTCTGTATTTAATATCTCCACGGTTTTGCCTGAATAACTTTTTACTATGTCTCCCGGACGTGAAGCATTCCCTGAAGGCATATTTTCAACAACAGGAATAATTCCGATTACTTTAGTTTTAGGCTTGAGTTTGGCCAAGGCAATAAGGGTCGCCGCCACTGCAGCCGCTCCTGACATATCACTCTTCATGCCATCAAGACCTGTTGTCGGTTTTAGATTTATACCCCCTGAGTCAAATGTAACGCCTTTGCCAACAAGGGCAACAGTTTTTTTTGCGCCTTTTGGATTATATTCAAGAACAATCATTCTCGGCTTGCTCCGACTGCCTGCAGCTACCGACAGTATTGCTCCGAACTTCTTCCTTTTCAGTTCTTTTTCATCAAATATTTTTACTTTCAAATTTTCTTTTTTAGCAGCATCTTCAATTATTTTTGTAAATTGTTCGGGTTTTTTATCGTTAGAAGGTGTATTAATCAGATTTCTGGCGAAAATAGTACCTTCGCAAATAGTGGTGATGCTCTTCAATATTTTACCGGAACTTTTAGCCACATCGTATTTCACCAGAAAAGAGATCTTTTTAAGCGAAATATGTTTTTTTTCCTCCTTATATTTATCAAAAAGATGATTCCCAAGGTAAGCTCCTTCAATTATAGCCTCAAGAGGTAACGGCATCTCCATTTTGATCTTCTTTGCCGAAGGGCAGCCAATCAACACTTCAGCAAGATTCATATTGATACATTTTTTTACCGCCCTGCCGGTAAAAGTGCGCAAAGATTCTGCATTTAATTTTTCCAGATCGCCAAGCCCCATAAAAATCACTCTGTCCGCTTTAACCTCTGGCGGAGTGTAAAAAATAACTTCCTCGCCCTTGTTCCCCTTGAACTCCTTGAGCTTTTTTGCTCTAGTTATCAGGGAAGATATTATACTGTTATCATGTATATCTTTATCCTCACAAACAGGTATAATTAGAGTTTCAGTTTTTACTTTCTTCAGGTCAATTGATTTTAATTCCAGCACGTTTCACTTCTCCTTTTTAAATTGATGCAAGGTTTTTCAGATATGATATTTTTTCCCACGAAAAGTCTTTAAACCAGCAGGGAAATATCGCATTATTTGTAAACACAGGGTCGGCTTCAAGATCATAACTGGAAGATGCAACAGCCCTGTCCCATAAAGCAGTATGAGGGACAGGGGAATAATGTGCGAGCACAGGTGTTATGCCATTTTTTTTTACCTCTCTTATAGACTTTTCTACAGAACTTATTGTCTGCCCCGGCAAACCTGTCAGCAGATACGCTCCTACCTGATTCTTTTGAAAACCGGCTTTATTCAGGCAGGCAACAGCTTGTTTAAATTCATTTGCAGTTACTTTGCTGTCAAGTTCTTTTCTATTTTCAAATATAGCTGTTTCCAGACCAAGCCGAATGGTTTTGAATCCAGCCCTGAACATCAAGCTGGCTGTCTTCTCTGAAATCTCACGAATATGAACCGCGTTTGGCGTATGAAAACAAACATTTAGATTCTCTTTAATCAAACCTTCAAATAATACAACAGCGTGTCTTTCCGCATCAACAAGAAGAGCGTCATCATAAAATACAAAATTTTTTACATTATATTTAAAATGCCAGTGCTTTATCTCTTCAATTACTGAAATCGGACTGCGCAGCATTCTTTTTGGATTTAAAAAATGCGAAGCGCAATACGAACAGGAAAACGGGCATCCCTTAGATGTAAGAATAGGAATATATGAAATTTTTCTCTGCAGATCAAATGCAGGATATGGAAAGGTATCAAGATCATCCGGATCAAACCTCGGACTCACAGAAAAACCTGTATAATTCTCCGCAAGCTTTAAGATATGTTTCTCGCCGGGACCGGCCAGAACAATGTCTGCGCCAGAATGCGATGCAGCATGCTCATTGCAAAGGCCGGCATATATACCACCAAGAATAACGATAATGTCTGAATAAGTTTCTTTTATAATTTTTATGGTTTCCTTTACGCCAGGATACCAGTAAGTCATACAAGAAGTGACAAGGACAATGTCTGGTTTTGGTATGAGTTTAAGTTCCTCCCTGAACCATTCCAGCATAATACCGTATCTGGAAAAGTTCCGGGGAATATGTTCAAGACCTTTGGGTTTTGGAATCGTTGTTTTTAAAAATGGGCCCCTTCCGTTTCTTGTACATGGGTCAATGTGAGGCGCTTTTGGATGAAAGCGATCAAGGCAGTCTATGTATGTTATTGAAAATCCATGCTGTTTGAGTATTGATGCAAGGCTGAGAAGCCCAAGAGGTTTAGCCCAGAAATCGTATGCCGCAAAATCATGAATCCAGGGATTTACCAAAAGAATATTTGGAGTATCGTATTTCATTTATACCTCGAAAGGCCACAACTTGCGATTTTTCGCCGGCACTGAACACCAATAGCTGCGTTGCTCAGGCTTGGAATAGCTTTTGCTATTCCTCACCTTCGCGCCTTGCTCTTGATGCTCATTGCTCACCGAAAAAAACACAATTTATAACCTTCCAAGGTATAGGTAAAAAATTAATCATCAGGATGTTGGGAAGTATTTCATTGATGTTTTCTTCAATTCCCTGCGGCTGAAAAGAAGCTTGTATGTATCCACGGAAGCTGCTTCAGACATTGTACGGGCTGTTTCACGACATAATTCTTCATCCCTGGCATGAATCATGGTATATAAATTATAAGGCCATTCATCAGAGGGGTTCCGTCTGTAACAATGTGAGACCTCTTTAAAAGAAGCCATTTTTTTGCCCACCTCATCAACGCGGTCTTCGTCAACCTTCCACGCAGTCATTGCGTTAGCTTTAAAGCCTGACTTCTGGTGCCGGATTGTTGCGCCAAAACGTCTTATTACTCCTCTTTTGCAAAGATCTTTTAAAGTATCCAGAAGGGCTTCTTCGGGAATCCCCAGATTCTCTGCGATTTCAAGATATGGGCGCTGCGTAATGGCAATATCTCCCTGTATTAATGAAATTATCTTTTTTTCAAGTTCAGTAAGCATAAAGCAATATAAAAAATTATATAAAAAAAATCAAGGTTTTTTAGTGTTTTAGTGTATCATTTTTTCTGAAAACAACCTTTTTATATCCTGTTTTGTTGCCCTGCAAATACCTCTTTCAGTTATAAAACCGGTAACGAGCCTTGCAGGGGTTACATCAAATGCAAAGTTAGCCGCAGGGCTGCCTGCCGGAGGAATCAGAACACTCTTCACTGAGCCATGTTCCAAACCTTGCACATATCTGACTTCATCAGGATCTCTCCCTTCAATGGGTATTCCCTTTACACCATCATCAAGTTCCCAGTCAAAAGTACTGGATGGAAGAGCGACATAAAAGGGTATATTGTTATCTCTTGCCGCAAGTGCTTTAAGATAAGTCCCTATCTTGTTAGCGACATCGCCCGTATAGGTAGTTCTGTCTGTACCAACAATAACCATATCCACCATTCCATGCTGCATGAGGTGGCCTCCGGCATTATCAGTTATGACAGTGTGCTTGACGCCATGTTTACCCAGCTCCCAGGCGGTTAGCCTGGCCCCCTGGTTGAGCGGCCTTGTTTCGTCCACCCAGACATGTATATCTATATCATTTTCATAGGCAGCATATATTGGAGCAGTTGCTGTTCCATATTCCACGCAGGCAAGCCACCCTGCATTGCAATGGGTAAGAATGTTAACTGTTTTGCCTCCTTTTTTCATCCAAATCTCGTCAATCAGCGGCAAACCGTTTTCACCAATCCTTCTGCAGTTTTCTGCCTCCTCATCAGAGATATTTGCAGCTTCATTTCTTGCCATGTCTATCCTTGCCGGTTGATTTGTCATTTTTAACAATTCATGCATAACCCTGTCCACGCCCCAGGAAAGGTTAACTGCGGTTGGTCTTGCAGCTTTTAGTCTGATGCATTCATTAATAAGAAAATCATCAAAACCCGTTTTTTTATCAAAATTAATAACCGCAAGATACACACCATAAGCCCCGGTAACACCTATAAGTGGCGCACCTCTCACAACCATATGTTTTATGGCATTTATTACATCATCAATGCTTCTCAGATCGGAAATTACAAATTCATGGGGAAGAAGGCGCTGATCGATTACCTTAACAATTCTCGTATCTTTATCCAGCCATATTGGCCTCATGTTACTGCCATCCATTTTCTATTTGAAATTATAATGCTTTCTCATCCAGATGCATGACAAACTTTTATCGTAACAGTTTACGGTTCACGGTTGTCGGTTTACAGTTTTATGTTTTGATCAACCGTAAACCGTGAACTGTTATTAGGAACGTGGACGAAATAACTTCCCCAACTATGCATCACAGCTTCAGGCCGCCTTTGTCCGATCTCAAATCCCAAAAATCTTGAAATAGCTCGCTATTCCTTCAACTTTTGTGATCTTAGCATGTTAAATGAAAACATGCGCCAACATTTTTTTTTGATAACAGATCATTATAAATTTTCATTGCTTTTTTACTGGGTGCTGAAATTAACTGAATACCTTTTTGCTGTAGTACTTTTTTAAGCTCTCTTTCAGGTTTCATTAGACCACTTGAGCCTGTGCCGGCAATAATAACATCAGGCCCTGATATTATAAGTTCGCCGATATCATCGCTCGCAAGCCTGTGGCCGGCCTTTCTCCACCAGGAAGTCTCTATACTGCCATCAGGGTAAATGATTAAATCAGATGTAAATTTTTTTCCATCAACTACAATGGAACCAAATGCATAGGACTCAATCATGATATCATTTCCTTCTTATTTCATCTGCAATAATTTTAATCTTCTCAATTATATCTTCGAGTTTCAAAGTTAAAAGCCTGCCGTTTTCCATGACTATTTTTCCGTTTATAATAGAGGTCGTAACATCGCTCCCTTTTACTGCATAAACAAGATGAGAAATCGGGTTATACATCGGCGTGAGATGGGGCTTATGAGTATCAATAATTATAATATCCGCCCTTTTTCCGGGCTCAAGAGAGCCGGTTATCTCATCAAGCCCAAGTGATCTTGCTCCGTCAATAGTACACATTTTAAGCACAGTATATGCATCCATAACAGTCGGGTCAAAAGTGTTTACCTTGTGCAGCTTGGCTGCGGTATCCATCTCCAGGAAGATATCCAGATTATTATTGCTTGCGCATCCATCTGTTCCCAGCCCGACACAAACTCCCGCTTTTAAAAGCTCTGGTATCGGAGCAATGCCTGATGCAAGTTTCATATTGCTTTCAGGATTATGGGAAACTTTAACATCAAAACGTTGCAAAAGAGAAATATCTTCATCTGTCAGCGCAACACAATGACAGGCAAGAAGATTCCGCGACAACACATCAAGATCTGCAAGGAATCCGACGGGTGTAAGGCCATACTTTTCTTTGCTTGTTTGGACTTCGCTTTCGGTTTCCGAGACATGAATAACAAGCGGAATATTATTTTTTTCCGCAAGAAAAGAAGCTCTCTTAAGAAGATCCGGCGAACAAAGATAAGGAGAGTGAGGTTCAACTGCAATAGTTATTAGAAGATCATTTTTCCACTTTTCAATAAGCATTTCTGTATATGCAAAACCCTGCTTTATTTGACCGTAATTGGGGGAAGGAAAATCATACAATACTTCACCCACCACCGCCCGCATCCCGGCATGTTTTGCCGCACAGGCTACAGCATCTTCAAAAAGATACATATCACAAAAACAGGTGGTCCCGGAAAGGATCATCTCAGCACAGGCAAGAAGAGTTCCACAATAAACTTTTTCATAATCAAGCTTTGCCTCTGCAGGAAATATATAATCATTCAGCCAGGTCATCAATGGAAGATCATCTGCAAGGCCCCTGAAACATGTCATGGCTGCATGAGTATGAGCATTAACAAGCCCTGGCATAATTATACCTCCACGGGCATCTATAATACGTGATACATTCCATGATGAAAAATTATCAGCAGTCCCTAATGCAACAATTTTTTCACCCTCTATGGCAACAGCACCGTTTTTGAACTGTGTGCCCCTTGAATCCATAGTCAGCAATGTTCCATTCAAAATCAATATATCAGATGAATTCATAGCAAGTTATCACCTTTCCGAGCCTTTATTCCGCCTACAACATCATTAATTATCGTTTCAAGCTCAGGAGCAGCTTTCTCCGCTACACTGATAATTTCTTCAATCGTTGCAGGAGCAGGCTTGTCAGGATCATTAATGTTGGTAATCGTCGACAGGCATAGCACCCTCATTCCTCCATGCACGGCCGAAATGACTTCCTGAACTGTTGAGAAACCAACAGCTTCCGCACCTATGGTTTTTAAAAAACGCACTTCTGCCGGAGTTTCAAGAGACGGTCCCTTTAAGCCTGCATATACACCTTTCTGCATTCTTATACCAGCTTTGGCACCGGTATTTTCAGCAAGCAAAACAAGTTTTTCATCATATGCTTTGCTCATGTCGGGAAATCTAATACCCCAGATGTCTTCATTTGGTCCAATAAGAGGATTTGAGCCGGTAAGATTAATATGATCTTTAATAATCATTATATCCCCGACTTTAAAGTCAGGATTGAGTCCTCCGGCTGCATTGGTAAGAATTAAGATCTTAACACCAAGCTTCTGCATAATTCTTATTGGAAAAGTAACATCTGCCGGAGAGTAGCCCTCATAAAGATGAAACCGGCCCTGCATGGCAATAACAGGTTTTCCATTCAAGCCACCAAAAAGAAGCTTCCCCAAATGTGCCTGAACTGTCGAAACAGGGAAATTAGGGATATTCTTGTAATTGAACGATATATCAATATCTATTGAGCCCAAACTATTGCCAAGGCCTGTCCCTGTAAGAATGCCTATTTCAGGGGACTTGTTAATGTGAGATTTCAAGTATTCTGCTGTCTCAACTACCCTGAGCTTATAACTTTTCATACCAATTCCCCCAAGCCGAATTTCCCCAACACCCAATATCTGACCACTAATCATAATCCAACATTGTTTTTCAGTCAAGCATCCAAAATCATATAAACATGTTGCAACTATCCATATGGAAGGTTGGCAAAAAGCTTCGGACTTCAGCCTATCCACCTGATATCCGCCTAAGGATATCGTTGACATTGCGCGACTATTATGAATATATAATTCAAATAAATACTACTGGAATTCTTTTAACTTTGTACGAATTACCTAAGGGCTCGGTAAAAAACAACTTGGCATTTTTGTATCCCAACTTCACCACATCTTTAATCAATCTTCATTAGTAAAAGTCCTCGAAATAGCTCGCTATTCCTGCGGTTTTGCTCAATCAGATTGATTAAATCTGCGGCAAATTGGGACGCAAATTCTACCAATTTATTTTTGGGCGAGTCCTAAGCCCTAATTACGGTCTAATATTTTATATGAAAATATCTGAAATTAAAGATATATTAAAGGCGACTGTGCTATTTGGAGATAATCAGCTAGATAAAACAATAGTAGCGGCCGGAGGTTCAGACCTGATGGATGATATTTGGTCCTCACTGGCGGAAGGCTCGGTTTTGCTTACCGGCATAACCACAGAGCAGGTTATACAGACAGCTAAGATTGCAGGAATTGTTTCAGTTGTTTTTGTAAGAGGAAAGAAACCAAATGAAAACATTATAAAACTTGCACATTCCTATGACCTGCCCATTTTACTCACAAGTTACTCTATGTTTGAAGCAAGCGGGCGTCTTTATATGAACGGATTAAGGGGCCTTTGACGGATTCTGGTAATTATGAAGACAAGATGTGAGTGGTCTGGGAGTGATCCCCTTTATGTAAAGTACCATGATAATGAATGGGGAATTCCTTTGCATGATGATAGAAAGTTGTTCGAGTTACTTATACTGGAAGGAGCGCAGGCAGGTTTAAGCTGGCTAACCATTTTAAAAAAACGCCACAACTACAGAAAAGCTTTTAATAATTTTGACCCGGGAATTATTGCAAAATTCGACTCAGCTATAATAGAAAAGCTTTTGTCCAACAAAGGGATTATCCGAAATAGACTTAAGATAGAAGCCGCTATTCAAAATGCCGGAGCATTCCTTAACATTCAAAGAAAATTCAGAAGTTTTGATGCATATATCTGGCAGTTCACTGGAGGCAAACCAATAAAGAATGCATGGAAAAATCAAAACGAAATTCCTTCAAAAACAAAAGAATCAATGGCTATGAGCACTGATTTAAAAAAAAGGGGGTTTAAATTTGTTGGTCCGGTAATATGTTATGCTTTTATGCAGGCAGCAGGAATGGTAAATGACCATACTGTAGATTGTTTTCGATATCAGGAGATATAGTTGACATGAATATAGAAGAAGATGAAATTAAAATTGAAGAAGAAAAATCTTGCCGTTTATTCGCTTACAAACCGCAACGTGTTGGATTTATTGCAACACGTCTTGCCGGGACAGACGGCGTTTCCCTTGAAACAGCAAAATGGGCTCACTTTTTTAAAAAAGAAGGATTTACATGTTTTTATTTTGCAGGTGAGTGCGATTGTACACCAGAGCTTTCATACATAGTTCCTGAAGCTCACTTTAAGCATCCCAACATACGGAAAATCCATCGAAACTGCTTTAAATTGAAAAAACGAAGCGACTATGTATCACAGGAAATCCATGAACTCAGACTGAGATTAAAGAAACATCTTTATAACTTCATCCGTCAGTTCAAAATTGATCTTCTGGTAGCTGAGAATTGCCTGACAATACCGCTTAATATTCCTCTTGGCGTGGCCATCGCGGAGTTAATATCTGAAACTGGCATCCCAACAATTGCCCATCATCACGATTTCTTCTGGGAACGACAGGCTTTTATGAGGAACGCTGTATGGGAATACCTTAATATGGCCTTTCCTCCTCATCTGCCGCAAATTCAGCACGTGGTAATCAATTCTTCTGCTAAGAACCAGATAAGTCTTAGAACTGGTATTTCTCCAACTATTATCCCTAATGTCATGGACTTTGATAATCCGCCTGAATCAATTGATGATTATGCATCTGACGTGAGAAAGGCTTTTGGAGTCGAGGACGACCAACTATTTATTCTCCAGCCCACCAGAGTTGTTGAGCGCAAAAGAATTGAGCTCGCAATAGAGCTTATCAACAGATTGGGGAAGAAAGCCAAGCTCGTTATTTCACATGCGTCAGGTGATGAAGGCTATGATTACGAATGCAGGGTAAAAGAATATGCTTGTTTGATGGGCGTTGATACTGTTTTTGTTTCAGACATAATTAATGAAAAAAGAGGGTTCACAAAATCAGGAAAGAAAATATATACCCTGAATGACATTTACCCTCATGCAGATCTTGTTACCTATCCTTCAGATTTTGAGGGCTTTGGCAATGCTTTCCTTGAAGCAATATATTTCCGAAAACCAATAATGGTTAATGCTTATTCGATTTATTCAATGGATATTAGGCCAAAGGGGTTTTCTGTAATTGAAATTAATGGATATATAACAGATAAGTCGATAAAACAGGTTGAAAAAGTACTTGAAGACGAAAAGTTTCGGGGAAAAATGGTTGATCACAACTATGAAATAGCCAAAAATTGCTATTCATACTCGGTTCTTCATAAAAAGCTTAAAAACCTTCTTGAGGAATGCACAGCATGCGAATTTTAAGCTTAGGAACGGAGGTGGTGAAATTCGTGGTGAACTATTTTTTTAAAGGAGAATTGGTAATGGAAGAAAAAGTATTGATTTTTGGAAAGAATACCTGACCTTTTACTACAGCGGCTCGTGAAGTCTATATAAAAAACGGTAAAGATGTGGAATATATTGATGTGCTGTCTGATGCCGGCAAGCTTGATACTATGTTGAAATATTCCGATGGAAGACGCAAAGTTCCTATTATTGTGGACAGAGGTAAAGTCATAATTGGATTTAATGGTAAGGCGTGAGGGGTTTAGGTATATCGGCTGGATGCTGATAAGAATAAATCGTAACCGTGAGCTGTGAACCTAAGAACCTAAGAACCTAAGAACCTAAGAACCTAAGAACCTAAGAACCTAAGAACCTAAGAACCTAAGAACCTAAGAACCTAAGAACCTAAGAACCTAAGAACCTAACTAGTTA
>JABZFQ010000223.1 GCA_014237365.1 Desulfobacteraceae bacterium
TATTTATACATATCAACTAGTTATGACAACTATTTAATATTATTATAGATATGCCCAACTATCCGAAATAATAAGAGATAAAATTAATCTTTTGCATTAAAAAATAAGCGAATAATGGGTCATGTATAATTACAAACCGACACAATAACTTCACAAGGCTAACAGAAAGAGCTCTAAAGGAGCTTTAGAGAACTGAGGAAATTGAAATGATTGGAATTTCAATAATTATTTGGAAAAAGAAAAAAAAAAACTTCAATGTTCTTCCCCAACTACCAAGAGGTTGCCGTCTCACTAAGGCGCAAGGTACAAATTTTGTTTTATGGACAATTCGTCGAAAGAATGATATACGAGAAAAAACTACTGAATCAGAAAAGCATCTGCTTTTTTTCGATGGATACGTAACGAATTTTTCGGAACTGAGCTCTGTAAGCAATCTCCATCAGCTTTCGGAAGAATCAGAAGCAAGTTTAATTCTGAAGGGTTACGAAAAAGATGGAATAGACTTTTTAGAAAGATTAAATGGTATTTTTAACATAGTAATTGTCGATTTACAAACAGAAAATACTATCATTTTCAATGATCGTTATGGTCTTTTGCACCTCTATTGTGGTGAAAACAAAGACCTCTTCGTCTTTTCACCTGACATTCTCTATGTTGCAGAGACAATCAATACTAAGGACCAAATCAATCTGAACGCCATCGCAGATTTCCTTAACTTTGAGTTCGTGATTGGCCATGATAGCTTCTTCAAAAAGCTTAGTCTCGTTCCAAGTGCCAGCAAGATTCTAATCAATAGTTATGGCATTATGAAAATGGAGAAATATTGGGACTATCCCTATTCGATAGGGGCAGTCCAATCTTTTGAAGATTCAGTTAATAAATGTGACGTTCTTATAGAGCAAGCTATCAGCCGCATTTTGCGCCTGACGTCTCGGCCCGCATTGAGCCTCAGCGGAGGTCTAGATTCTCGCACAATTGCTGGGTATCTCAATCTTAAGCATACAAAGTTTGACTGTTACAATCTAGGTTTTAAGCGTGGTTTTTGCGACACCATTTATTCGAAGATGATTGCTGAACGAATCAATGTCCCGTGGCATTTCTTCGATTTTATGAATATCGACTATGTTGATCTAATCCCTGAAGCACTTAATTGTTTAGGATACCATATTTCTTATAATCAATGTTCATTTTATCCAATCTTTCGATCAGAGCGAGTGCAAGACAAGAATGACGTTATCCTCGACGGGATGTGTCTTGATGCACAAATCGGTGAAACATTTTCCGCTTTTACGCGTGGCGAGCAGAAAACACTCAAAGACGAAGCAGGTGAATTACTATATGATATGTTCTTCGGGATAAAAAGGCCATTTGCCCAACATTTATTTGAACCAGAATTTGTGAACTTGATAGTTGAGGGATGCAAGAGACGAATACTGACGTCAGTTGAGCACAAGATTGATTTGCCACTTTCCCAACTTAGCCAATACTATTGCTTCATTACTAGAGTACGTCGTTACACAGTTGGTGTTTCATTGATTAATCGCTATAGCCTTGATACTCAATTTCCATTTTACGACAATGATTTTTTTGATTTTGTTTTACAGCTAAGACCAGATTTTAGAAAAGATCGATATATGCATAAAGTTTTATTAATGAAAAAATTTCCAGAATTAGCCGCCATCCCTTGGGAGAAAACAGGTCTGCCGGTCGGAATCAAGCCATGCTCCATTAAAAAAAAGATAGATTCTTTTATTTCCGAATTTCATTATCTTCTGAACCGTTTAACATACGGGCATCTTGAGCTTGGTAAAAATAGATTTACTTTGGATTGGCGGTTCAGAAACGATAAACAATTCAATAAATTTTGCATTGATGTTTTGAAAACACGCTGTTCTTTTGATAGATATTTGAAAAACAATGCAATTGAAGACTTGATCAGGTTTGAGGAATCAGGGAGGAATTACATCGGATTGATTCTTTCTTTAGTCCAAGTGAAGTTGTTCTTCTGTCAATTGGAGTCGGGATAATTTTTGATTCCAAATATAACCTGGGCATAATTATTGCTTGTTTTGAATATTTTTGACAGAACTTTTGAATATGGAAAGGAGGAGGTTATGATATTTTTCAATAGATTGATATTAACTGCTTTTTTAATTGTAATGTTGTGTTTCATTTTTGGTGAATCACTGTCTTTTGCTGGTGAACATTACGTATCCACGTCCGGTACTGCCTCTTGGAACGATAGTACAAACATTAATACACCATGCTCTGGAAGCACTGCTTTCGACAACGCACAGGCTGGAGATATTGTTTATTTCAGAGAAGGTACATATAAACCTGAAGATGATGTATCTGCTGCGTGGACATCAAAAGGCATACCAGATAAATGGGAAATTGCTTATTGGTCTCCTTCTAACTCTGGTATTAATGGAAGTCCGATAACATTTCAGGCATACGATAATGAAACCGTAACTTTGATTTCAGATGATAGCGTTTCTTCAGCGCCAATTGGTTCTAACTCCCAACATTATATAGTGTTTGACGGTTTCAGTGGAAATAAAGAAAACGCAATGCAAATGGTTACTGTTAGAAGTGGAAATAATATTATCGTGCAAAATTGTATTTTTGGTGGATATGATCAGGGGGCAATTGGCACACAAAATATAATAATCCAATATTATAATAGTGATAATTCTAAGATTATTAACTGTAAGATTAGCGATAGCATGGGAGGTGGGGATAATAATTCTGGTATACAAATGTATTATTGCGACAATGTTGAAATTTACAATAATACTATTTCTAATTGTTACACTGGAGTTTATGACAAGAGAGAAAATAAAAATATATCTGTTTATAAAAACATTTTTCTCAACAATCTTATTAGTTGGTATTTTCAACCGAAGTATGCCTCAACGCCAAGAGTCGGAATAAAAGTATATCAGAATTTATTTATTGAAACACCAGGAGAACATATTTCGTTTGTCGCAGCTGGTGATGTGGGGGGAACTTGCCCCGGAGTCAAAATTTACAATAATACTTTTTACTCTACTGGTAAAAAAGGCGTTATTATTGATCCAAATGGGGGCAAAGGTATTACAGATCTTGAATTTTATAATAACATTATAGTTGTTGGTACAACTGGCATTTATGTCTGGCTACCGAATGGCTTGACTACAACCATATTTAATTATAATTGTTACTATGACGGCGCTGATTTGGGATATTCCTATACGACTATTTATAATAATATTACTGATTGGCAAAATAATACAGGCTATGATAACAACTCAATAATTGCAAATCCTCTCTTTGTTAAGGCAGGTGGATTGGAATTTGTTGATTATAAGTTAAAGGATAACTCTCCTTGCAAAGGCACAGGCAAAGACGGAAAAGACATAGGCGCATATCCAAATGGTGATGATGGAACAATAATCGGATATGTAGAAACAGGAAAAAAAGAAGTTCCGGACGTAGTTGCACCTCCAGAAAATCCAAGAATACAATAACCCTAAATAAGGCTGAATATTGCTTTTTGGAATTCCTTGATGAAAAAAGTTGCGCACTTTATCGACACCATGAATTTAGGTGGTGCTGAGGTTCTTGTTGCAGAAATTTGCAGCCACCTTAAGGAACATCAATTAAAAGCCGAGGTGTTACATTTTGGTAACACATGGTTGACAAAAAAATGCACACAGCTTGGGATATCCTCAATTCAGATTCCAAGGCACAAGTATTATAAGTCCATTAAAACCATTCCTTTGTTTGCATTTTTTTTCAGAAAGCTTTTAAAAGAGCGAAAAATTGATATCTTACATTCGCATCTTGTTGATTCAATCTCAGGGGCCTGTTTCGCATCCTTTTTAAATCATACTCCTCATATCGGCACACTTCACGATACTCATACTATCGAGGAGAAAAAATCAAAAATCAGATTATTACAGATAGCCGCTGTCTTAGGGACCCGGCTAATTACTGTGTCGAGTAACATGCAGCATTTTTTAGAAGCTACGGCGAAATTTCCCATGGGAACTTTTCAAACCATTCCTAACGGTGTCGATCTGGAAAAATTTTTCGGACCAAAGAAAGCCCACCTGCGCACTCAGCTTCGATTAAAAACAGACGACATTGTATTGATCTGCGTTGGAAGGCTTGCGAAGATCAAGGGGCATGAGCTTCTGATCGAAGCTTTTGGCAAAATAAAATCTCACTATCCGGTGAAGTTATTAATTGTCGGAGACGGACCAGATCGGGAGAACATTGAAAAATTGATCGCAGAAAAAAGAAGACAAGATGATATCGAACTCTTAGGCCTCAGAAATGATATTCCGGATCTTCTAAATTTGAGCGATTGTTTTGTTTTGTCGTCACACTCCGAAGGCCTTTCATGCAGCATAATTGAAGCGATGGCTGCCGGCTTACCTGTAGTTGCGACTGATGTGGGTGGAAACCGCGAGTTAGTGTGTGATGGCCTGTCCGGATATCTTGTTCCTCCGAACGATCCAATGGCTTTCGCGGAAAAACTCCGAATATTGATTGAAGATAAAGCCGGGAGAAAACAGTTCGGACACGTATCATTAAAGATTGCTCAAGAAAAATACTCGATAGATACCATGATCACCTGTTATGTCGAAATATACAGAGCAATGATATAGGCTTGCATTCAAGGAAGATGAAACTTTTGGCTGGATAAGGGTGAGGGATGCCATGCGAACTGTTCCCAAGTATAAAGTCTTACATTTAGTAGATTCATCTGGACTATACGGAGCAGAGACAGTTATTTTAAACCTGTCAAGGGAGATGATGAAATCTGAATTTGCTCCCATTGTTGGTATGATCAGTAGAAACAATTCAACGCCGGAACTGGCTGTCACGGCCAAAAGGCTCGGTATTGAAACTATGATGGTACAGACAAAGTTTCGCTTTGACCCGTCGGGCGCTTTTGGAATCAATAACTACCTGGCGAAACAAAAGATAGATATTATTCATTCGCATGGCTACAAACCTTCACTGTTGGCGTTTTTACCTGGTCTTGTTTTTAAAATCCCATTAATGGTTACTTGTCACCTTTGGCTAAGTACGGGAGACGCCAAACTGAGGTTTTACCATGAAATGGAGTCCCGGGTTATGAAGGTCATTCCCGCAGTAGTTGGCGTTTCAGAAGAAATATGCCGCGAAATAGTGGCAAAAGGAGTCGATTATAGAAAAGTGAAACTCATTCACAACGGTGTTGACCTATCAAACTATCCGAAATATCCAAAGGAAGATGCCCGTGCCCTGATCCGTAACTTGAAAATCGATGAAGGTGACTTTGTAATTGGAACAGCGGGACGAATGCACTGGCAAAAAGCATATCATTATCTACTGGATGCAGTCAAAGGTTTGAGGGACAGAAATATCCTGGTGAAATGTGTTGTGTTCGGTGACGGGCCTCTCAGAAAGGATCTCGAGGCACAGCGCAACGAATTAGGACTGCAAGATATTGTCTGTTTTCCCGGCTTTAGGAATGACCTGGTTAATCTCTTTGATTTTATAGATATTTTCGTTCTTACATCTGTCGATGAAGGATTGCCCATGGTCTTGTTGGAGGCTATGGCATCCCGAAAAGCAATTATAAGCACCCCCGTGGGTGCTATAAAGACGGTATTAACACACGGGAAGGACGTTCTTTTTTATGATACTGGAAACATCAATATGTTATCGAACTACATGATTGATCTCAAAAACAACCCGGCCAGAAGGAAAGAACTTGGTGAGGCAGCCTACCATACTTTTACATCCGGTTTTTCCGGTAAAATAATGGCTGAAAAGTATGTGAGTCTGTATTATTCTCTCCTGACCTCCAGAGAAAAGAATATTCGAAAAGCTATAGAAAAACACAACGTATTCGCCAACTAATGAAAAAAATTCACCTTATCGCAGCAGCGCGGCCTAATTTTATGAAGATAGCCCCTCTTTACCATGCTTTAAGCAAGGAAGAGTGGGCAAATCCAATTATTGTGCATACCGGCCAGCATTGTGACTTGAATATGTCAGATGTCTTTTTTAAGGATCTTCAGCTCCCAAACC
Organism: Desulfobacteraceae bacterium; assembly: GCA_014237365.1. GTDB lineage: Bacteria > Desulfobacterota > Desulfobacteria > Desulfobacterales > ETH-SRB1 > B13-G4. Next base: position 6,070 of record JABZFQ010000223.1, read on the forward strand.
GCATATACATTTGGGTGTTGGGAGCAGTTCTCATGCGGAACAGACCGGTAAGGTTATGATGGCATATGAAAGAGTTCTTCAGGATGAACACCCGGATTGTGTTATTGTTGTTGGTGATGTAAATTCCACTATGACCTGTACCCTTGCTGCTGTTAAAATCAAGTATTCCTTGACTCACAACTCGTAACTCATAACTCCAATGGCCATCGGCCATTGATAGCACATCTGGAAGCAGGCCTTAGATCCTTTGATCGCACAATGCCTGAGGAAATCAACCGAGTGGTGACTGATTCAATTGTTGATCTGCTATGGACTCCTTCGCCGGATGCTGACAAAAATCTTGTAAAGGAAGGCATAGCTCCAGAAAAGATACATCGGGTGGGCAACATCATGATTGATTCACTAGAGATGATGAGGTCTCGCATTGAGGCAGATACGACTCGTGAGCGATTGGACTTCACGGAGAACGGGTATGCGCTGTTGACTCTGCATCGCCCGTCTAATGTGGATGATCCGAACACTTTGTGCAACGTTCTCATTAAGATCGCAAAAAAAATGTTATTAATATTTCCTGTGCATCCCAGGACAGCCAAAAATTTGAAACGGTTTGGCCTCCTGGAACGGCTTCAGCACTCGCCTTTTATCCACCTTTTGGAACCACTCAACTACATATCCTTCATGAACCTTGTCTTCCACTGTTCGCTTATCATTACCGATTCCGGTGGCATCCAGGAGGAAACGACCTATCTCGGAATTCCCTGTTTAACCCTCCGTCCGAATACCGAACGCCCTATTACAATTACACAGGGAACTAATAGATTGTGCACAACGGACAACCTTGAAACCTGTTTTGAAGCTGTGCTAACCCAAAAATATCCAAAGGGGAAAGCGCCGGATTTGTGGGATAGTAATACTGCGCAACGAGTAGTTGAGTCTTTAAAAACCATAACACATTACGTTTGTAAACTCTACATGCACAACCGATGATTTTTCAGTATATTAATCCTGTCGATAACTATTGATTGATGGATCTTGCAAAGAAGAAACCAATATAAGGAGCAACGCCATGATGATATGTAATAAACATAAAAAAATTTCTTTCGTAATCGCTGTCTTTACATTTTTAACATTGATATTTTGTTGTAGCGCTATCTGCGAGTCTGCCGGAATCAAAGTTGTTTGGGAGAAAAGCCCTGAGTCCAATGTGGAGGGTTATTACGTCTATTACGGCACTGAGTCCAAAAATTACACCAACTCCGTTAATGTTGTTGGCAATACTAATACCAGTTGCCTCATAGCAGATCTCAACTTTACGTATGGTCTGACCTATTATATTGTTATTACAGCATACACAGATACCGGAGAAGAGAGTTCATATTCTGATGAAATAGTATATGAAGAGATCGAACCTGAAACCGTTACAGGTCTGCAATCGCCCACCCATTCCATAGAAGAATGTTCTTCAAATCCGGAAATCGCCGTGCAATGGACCGCAGCAGTTGACACTGGAGGAAGCGGTCTGGATGGATATTCTATTATCTGGGACACAGAAAGTGATACATTACCTGATACCACAAAAGATATTGAGGATATCACCACAGTCACAAGTCCTTTCCTTTCTGACGGAAGCTATTATTTTCATATAAGAAGCGTAGATAATGCACTTAACTGGAGTGACACAGCCGAACATCTTGGACCATTCTGTATTGATAGCGCAGTGCCGCAAGAACCGATGGTGCTTGGCGCAATTCCTGATGATGGCCAGGTTGCCTTGAGCTGGACAAATCCAATCGACGTTGACTTCATAAGCACCATGATTCGCTATAGAACAGATGGTATATATCCCACACACTATAGTGACGGAATTGAGGTTTGCAATAAAATCGCTCCAATAGGAACTATTGACACTTATACAATCACAGGTTTGTCAAATGGTACCACCTATTATTTTTCAGCATTTACTTATTATAAAGATGGCAATTATTTAAAAGCTGCACATATTAGTGCAACTCCATGTGCAAATATTTACACAATAATATTTGGGGATATATCAGGGTCTAACTTTCCAGGAACCTGTCAGGACACCTATCTCAACACTAATGATATAAATTATTCTAATGATTCTGAAGCAATAAAAACATATACTTTGCCAACCAATACTGCTGCGAATAGGATTGCAATGAAATGGGATCTTTTAGCACTTCCCCAAGATGCTATTATTGAGGCTACTTTGAGCCTTTATATGTATGGTTTTGAGAAAACAGGTGGTGATGACAATTATGAAATTACAGCGCACAAGATCATAAATCATAACCCTGTAATATCATCTTGTACGTGGAACACCTATGATGGTACTAACAGTTGGACCGGTGGTGCCAATGGCGGTGAACAAGACATGGCGCCTGTCGAATCCAGCACAATAGTGGATAAAACTGCTGGATATAAAAATTGGGATATTACTCAAATGGTTCAAGAATGGGTAGACAATTCTTCCACTAACTTTGGCCTTATACTAAATGCTGATACAAGTGCTGCTTCAGAGAGCAATCGCTATTTCAGACCATCGGAAAATTCAAACCAGGATCAAAGGCCTTTTTTGACTATAAAGTGTTACGCTATTGCGAAAGTTCCTAGTAAGCCGACTGGCTTGAAAGTAAGTGTAAATGAATAAATAAACTACCCTGCACAAGTTGCGGGAAATTAGATCCAAATGGGATTAAAATTAGTAGCCGTTCACGGCTTGAAACTTGAAATACAGACCTTTCGGTTACAGTTTTTTGCGCAGTTGGTTACGATTTTGTCACACAGGGTGAGACGAATTTTATTCATTTCAGCTCAAGGCTATTTGGGGTAAATCCAACACGATAAGAGAATGAGGAACGCTGTATCCAACAGCGCATGGTGCAAAGAGCTTGGCGCATAACGAGAGGGAGCCAATAAGTGCGGAATATAGAAATGTTGTTTAACCTGTTTGTTGGACGAAGCCGCTACGCGGCGGAAAAACATCAGCAATTTTCATTGGGTGTAATACAAAAAAGTGACATTTTTTAGATAAAAAATGTTTTTCATCTAACATACTAATTTAATGTCGGATGTCGAACAGGGAATATCGAATTATGAAGTCTTATCCTTCTCAAAAAAGATAATTCCTAATAGCAAGTTGAGTGCCAATATCGTGCTTGTCCAACAACAGGATAAGATTGTGGTTCGCTACGCTCACACAATCTATCCTTATTCATTAGATATGATATAGTAATATTATGACTGAAATTAGCAATCCGCATGATAAGTTTTTCAAAGAAGTTTTTCACGCAAAGGTACGACCGAGGAGTTTCTCCGGCATTACCTGCCTGAGGATGTCGTTGAGCTGCTTGATCTTGAGTCTCTGGAATATACCAAAGACACATTTGTAGACAGGCATCTTAAAGAGTATTGTTCTGGTTTGTTATTAAAACTCTATCTAAAGGATGGCTCGCCAGGATACGTTTATATCCTTTTCGAGCACAAGAGTTATCAGGGGGCGCATTCCCCAAAAGTGGGTCATGCTGCAATAATGGATTCTGAAGAAATTGCCATTTGTTTTAATAGGTTCCAGCGTCCTGCTTTGTAATAAGATCGCAATAACAAAATAGCCTCTGCGCTTTGTTCCT
>JABZFQ010000261.1 GCA_014237365.1 Desulfobacteraceae bacterium
TAAATTTTTCCTGAATTTGTGGCACGGTTTTTGAGTAGGTTTGAAATTATAGGAAATAATCGATTTTGGCCTTCACCTAAAAGGTGAAGGCAATTTTTGAATATTTCGTGCAATGTCAAATTAAAGCAAAAACCATGCCACGAATTTAGATTTTTATAATCAATTACTATGCCTCCTGATTTTATTAAATCAGTTAAACATAGAACAATGAATTATGTCAAGACATATTTTCATCTTGCAGCACTTTACACAGACACTACATTTGAACCTAAAATCTTATTCCTTTTATTATCAAGAGGTTATGTTTTTGACAAAAACTACCAGAATCCATCAACTAATTGATATTGTTATAAATTACAATTTCAGAAAAAATTTAGCTTGGGAAAAGAGCGAAAGTCGGGCTAATGAGGGATACGTGGTAGTTTTTGATCTTAAGGCCATGGTGGGTGAAGTAAGCGCGCCGCAAAAACGCCTGGTTGAAGGGAAGGAGATATTGGTCTTTAACGGAATAGAGAAGTAGAGGCTTTAAGGACTCGCCCAAAGTGAATAATTGATTTGGCGATTTTATGTGAAATATGATAGGATTATTTTATGTCTGATATTATCAACCCGCATGACAGGTTTTTTAAAGAAGTTCTTTCTCGCAAAGAGGTTGCCAGGGATTTTATCCTTCACTATCTGCCCGCTGATATAGTTGTTCTTTTAGATGTTGATTCTCTTGAAATAAGGAAAGACAGTTTTGTTTATAAGGAACGTGGACGAAATAACTTCCACAACTATGCAACACAGCTTCAGATCGCCTTTGTCCGATCTCAAATCCCAAAAATATTGAAATAGCTCGCTATTCCTTCAACTTTTGTGATCTGAGATCGAACAAATTCGACCCAAATCTGTGCGCCTACTCTCAGACCTTCTTTACGCTGTAAATTTGAAAGATAAAGGCTCTGCTAAGGCGCTGTTATGTTAAAGGCTGCCATTCTTCTCCTAAAGCATATATTTTCGGAAGATCTTAAGGATCGATTTCCTGAAATATTAAAGCTATTGTCAAAGCTTGTGGAGAAACAAAGCGGACTTGAATATTTAGAGACGATTTTAAGATATGTTGTTGCCGGATAAGATAAAAAAAAAAGATATTGAAAGCGCCGTCATGGAGGTTTTAAGGGAAAAAAGAGGTGATATTATGCCGACTGTAGCCTGAACAATGGATTGAACAGGAAATGCAGCTGGGAATGCAGCTGGGAATGTTGCTGGATGCCCGGGATATGCTTATCGAAGTCTTGACCGAGCGTTTTGGCAGTGTAAGCAGTGAATTGTCGGAACAGATCAAGCGCATAGATTCTCGTGAAAGATTGAAAGACCTGTTACGGCAGGCGCTGCGGGCAAAAAGCTTTAATGAATTTGGGGAAAAAGTTGAGGGCTTGCCCAATACCCGATAGAACAAAAGAGATTCTGGGGAACGATAAAAAAAGCAATATAACAGCAAAATTTATCTGTCTGTCTTTGCTGGTGGTAATGCTCTTGTCGGTTCCGCATTATGGAAAAACAGAACGCGGCATAGCCGTTCCGGGTCTCAACTAAAGGGCGATCAATGGCTATTTGGCTAGTTCCCACGCTCCTGCGTGGGAATGCATACCGGACTAAAATAATGGAAAAAAGCCGCTACAACTTTACTAACGCCAATTTACCTCATTTCATGATCTGCACAGCTTCCAGCCCGGAGGGTATTGCACTGGATTCCGGTTTTCACCCGCCCGGAAACAGTCACAATCCTATCGAACTCTCTGCATTTTTTGACCCAGGATGGAATGAAACGGTACGCATACGTCATCCTTGAAAACTACCTGCATCTTATTGCGCAGAGTGAACATTTGGAACGAAAAGGCCCATAAAACAGATCGAGCTTACCAATTCTGGCAACAAGGCGCGCCTCTGGAATGGATACAAAAAATGAAGAAATGATGAAGCAAAAGATCGAGTATGTTCACCGGAATCCTGTAGAACGGGGTTATGTTGATCAGACAGAACATTGGCGCTATTCCGGCGCAAGAAGTTATCAGGGCATGGACGGGTTGATAGAAATCTGTAAGCAATGGTGAATCAGGTATGTGTTCCCACGCAGGTGAGAACGAGGAAGAATTAACCAGAAAAATCAAGGGTAATCTTTTTGTGAAGGAGAGCTATTATGACGAAATCGAAGGAATGGATTACAAAGAATTTTGAATCTCTCGTTGCCAAATACGGTGGCAAATACATTGGGGTTGTAAATGAACATGTTATTTCTGTTGCTTTAACGCCGCGGGAGGTACTAGAGAATGCCAGAAAATTGGGCCAAGAGGAGGAAGATGTCTCTCTATTAAAGGTTCCTATGGAGGACGAGTTCGGAATGAAGATAGGCTTTTCGCCAAAATTAGGGGTGGGTTTTAACCTGCTTGGAATGGATGTTTTCGATCGGTATCGGATCGTTTTTGATAACAGAGCGAAGAAAATCACATTTCAGACTGATCAATAACGAAATTTAAAATCCTAGTTCTTTGTTGGGTTTCGTTCCTCAAGCCCAACCTGCGAACTACGAACCTGCTCGACAAAAAAATGTCGCGTTGGCTCGTTCCCATGCTCCTGCGTGGGAATGCATACAGGGCTAAAACAATGGCAGAAAAGTGTGCATCCGGAATTGATACAAGATGAAGAAATGATGAGGTAAAAGATTGAGTCTATTCACCGGAATCCTGTAGAACGGTGGATATGTTGATCAGGCAGAACATTGGCGCTATTCAAGTGCAAGAAATTATCAGGGTATGGATGTGTTGATAGAGGTTTATAAGTAATGGTGAATCAGGTATACGTTTCCACGCAGGATTGAGGAAACGAGGAAAGCTGATAACGTTGAGAGGAGGCTATATGGCTACAAGGGTTGTAACATCACATGAAATGCAAAAACAGTTGCCTGAATTATTGCTCTTAATTTCAGAAGGTAATGATATCATTATTAAAAAAGACAACAAACCTTTTGCAAAATTAATGGCAATTTCCAAGTTCGAAAAAAAGAGAATAGCGGGTCTGAATAAGGGTGAAATTTGGACAAGTGAAGATTTTGACAAGCCTTTATCTGATGCATTCTGGTTAGGAGAAAAATGAAACTCTTGCTTGATACTCACGTTTTTATCTGGTGGTCGGGCGAACCTGACAAGCTCTCAGCAAAAGCGCTCAATGCCTGTGAAAACTCTACCAATCGTTTAATTCTGAGCATTGTAAGTATATGGGAAATGCAAATCAAGATGCAGCTCGGAAAATTGAAACTAAAGCGCTCATTGAAAGATTTAATTGAAAACCAGCAAGATATTAACAATTTGCAAATTCTACCTGTTTCGCCAAATCATATTTTTATGTTAGACAATTTGCCAATGCATCATAGCGATCCTTTCGACAGATTATTAATTTCTCAGGCAATTGAAGAAAAACTAGCTTTAGTCAGCAAAGATCAAGCATTCTCGAATTATGCTGTTAAACTTTTCTGGTAAAATTATGCATTCCCCCACAGGAGCATGGGGACGAGGAAGAGAGTAATATCCTATGAACACCAAAGAAAAAACAAAAGAAGTCTGTACGCGTATTTTTAATGTGAAATATGTATTAGGTCGTTTTACCTTGATACTGTCATTCTGTTTTTTTCTGACAGCATGCTCTACGATGGGAGTCAATGAAACTGTACGGTATGAGAAGGACATTGTGTATTGTAAAAATTGGTTAGCAGGTAAACCATCGCCTGGCATTGAGCGTAACCTAAAAAACAAAATTGAATTGAGATATTTTTACCTCGGAAAACTTGATGTTGCTATCGGATGGCTTGAAGAAGCGTTGGCCATAAAAGATGAGTCAGTTTTAAAAGATGAGGGAGTCATTTGCAACTTGGCTATTGTTTACACGGCTACAAAAAAATACGATTTAGCAACAGAAAATTATTCAAAACTCCTGAATACTTCCTACAGGCAGGAAGGACTTTATGGACAGGGAAGTATTTGCTTAGAGTTGAAAGAATATGAAAAAGCCTTAAACTACTATAACAAAGGAGCACTGGAAGAATCAGATTTTGCTCCTTATGGTGCTTTGTCAGTATGCTACGAGGAAATTGGAGATATAGATTCTGCATTAAAGGAACAGAAAAAAGAACTAGAACATGCAAAAAACTGTTTGCCTGTGCAAGCAAGGTTGCTACGTTTGAAGATTCTCGCAGGAGAACAGATTGAAAAAAGTTATGCACAACTAATAAAGCTTAACTGCTCAAATCCGAAACATGTCTATATTCTATACGCATTAAGCACTTAGGAACGTGGACGAATTAACTTCCACAAGTAGGCGCACAGCTTTGGGTCAGATTTGTTCGGTCTCAGATCACAAAAGTTGATGGAATAGCGAGCTATTTCAATATGTTTGTGATTTGAGATCGGGCAAAGGTGGCCTGAAGCTGTGATGCATAGTTGGGGAAGTTATTTCGTCCCCGCTCCTAATCTTAATATTTCAAAATGATAGCGTGGCCCGACCCCAATGACCCCAATTACAACGAGCAATGATCCATTAAAACAGAACGACCTTTTAAGACTTTCATCCATATTGGAGTTCATTGTTCAGCAATGATTGTCACAGCAATCAACGGAAAACGGTTAGCGCTTACAAAAGGAAAAATAGTGATGCATTATAGAAAACCGAAACGTATATTTGAAAAATCAGGGGTAGTTGATCCAAAGGCTTCCTATTATGTTTCCATTGAAAATGTTACGAATATGGATAATCAGGATATCAAAACCATGGTTGACCTGGGACGATACTTTTCCATATTTGCCCCAAGGCAGAGCGGCAAAACCACTTTTTTTGAGGATTTTTGTCATGAACTGGAGAAGGATACTTCCTACGTGGCCATCCTTCTTAGCTTTCAGGATTACAAAAACCTCAATTCACAAAGATTTTACCAATTGATTCAAAAAGATCTTTACCAACAACTGGCAAGCAGGCTGGCGCATGTGAATTGTCCAAGGCTTGATGCGGTGATGGCATACCTGGATTCACATAATATTTCCGACCATACCTGGTTTCGCGAATTATTTGAAGAACTAAATCAACTGGTACAATTTAAAAAAATAGTTATTTTCATAGATGAGTTTGACGGAATACCGATCAATGAACTGGAAAATTTCCTTACCAGCTTAAGGGAACTGTATCAGAAATACAAGAAGCGTTCAGACAAAGCCCTTTACTCTGTTGGACTGGTGGGCATACGCAATATCACCAAACTGATTGTAGGTGGTGTATCTCCATTTAACATTGCAGATCAGGTCAAACTTCCTCCATTTACTCTGAAAAATGTCCGTGATCTTTATGCTCAATACACAGAAGAGACAAACCAGCTCTTTACGGAAGAAGCTGTAAAAAAAGTATTTGATGAAACATCCGGGCAACCCTGGCTGGTAAACCGTCTTGGGACCATTATGACTGTTGACATAAAGCCTGAAACCATAGACCCGATCAACGCTGAAGATGTGGAAAAGGCGATAAAGCATCTTCTTAAGGAAAGGAACAGTCACTTTGATAATCTTCTTGAAAAAGCAAAATTATATAAAGAAAGCTTTGTTCAGATCACTTTCAACGGAGTTGACTATAATCCTGATGATAAGGATCAATCCTGGCTGGAACAATTCGGACTGATTAAAGAAGTAAATGATAAGGCTGTTGTAGCAAATGCAATATACAAGAGACGATTTTTAAAGGCTTTTTTTCAAAAATCCAAGGCCATCGCAGACACTTCGCTTAAGTCCTATTTTACTTCTGATGGTTTTTTAAATATGGAAGCCATTCTCTCTGATTTTGAGGAATATATCATGCAGATAGGAGTAAACGCATTTTATAGAAGCAAGAAGCCTTATGAGAAGACAGGACAGTTTTTGCTTACTGCCTGGCTGTATCAGTTTGTAGAAGGAGGAAAAGGCGAACTTCGTTTTGAAACGCCAACAGGATTAGGAAGAATCGATATTTTGTTAACCTATCATGGTCGAAAATATATTATTGAGACCAAAATAAATCGTTCAAGCCTTGATAAGACTATTGAAAAGGCGATTGATCAGCTTTGCGGCAAATATCTTCTAACCGAACGTGCTAATGAGGGATACGTGGTAGTTTTTGATCTTAAGGCCATGGTGGGTGAAGTAGCCACACCGCAAAAACGCCTTGTAGAGGGAAAAGAGATATTGTGCTTTAACATCGGGATAGGGCGGGTATAGACTTCAAAAAACCGGAACAAAATAAAACAGGAAATCCCACTGGTGATAAAAGGGCTGTTGAAACTTGCAATTAAAGGAAAGGAAATTTCCTTCCCAAATATGGATAAGGAAAGAAAACCAAACATTAAAAAGAGGAAACCGCTATGCGCTTTTTCAATACCGCAGGACCTGTTGATTCCAATGACCATTACTGCTTATCTCCATTAAACAGGTTTGATCTGGAGGAAATACTTTCTCTGATCAATCAGAAGAAGTATTTTGTTTTGCATGCTCCGAGACAAACAGGTAAAACGACGTGCCTGCTTGCGTTAATGGAGTATCTGAATGCCGGCGGTCAATATAGATGTCTCTACTTCAATGTGGAATCTGCCCAGGCTGCGAGAGAGAATGTGCGGCAAGGCATGAGGGCAATATTGGATGAAATGGCATCCAGAGCAATTGATTTTCTGGATGATGATTTTCCTGAATCCCACTGGTTACATGTCTTGGAAAAGAGCGGTGAATTCGGAGCCCTGAACAAAATGCTATCTCTTTGGGCCAAAAAAAGTTCACTGCCGCTTGTAATTCTCATAGACGAAATAGATTCGCTTGTAGGGGATACCCTGATTTCGATTTTACGACAATTGCGAACAGGGTATTCCATGCGTCCCGCATCCTTTCCCCAAAGTATTATCCTGTGCGGTGTTCGGGATGTTCGAGATTACAGGATACGCTCAACACAAGAAAAGGCGATTATCACTGGTGGAAGCGCCTTTAATATCAAGGCCAAATCCTTGAGGTTGGGAGATTTTTCCAGGGAAGATGTATTTGCCCTTTATAGTCAGCATACAAAGGAAACCGGGCAGGTGTTTGAAAACAGGGCGTTGGATCTGGTGTGGGATCTGACACAGGGGCAACCATGGCTGGTGAACGCTCTTGGCTATGAAGCCTGTTTTGATATGAAAGATGGGCGTGATCGAACCATACCGATTACAGTGGACATAATCGAAAGAGCCAAGGAGAACATCATTCTGAGAAGAGATACACATATTGATCAACTGGCAGATAAGCTAGAGGAAGAGCGTGTAAGGCGTGTCATTGAGCCGATATTGGCTGGAGCCGAGCAGCCCGAGCAGATTCCCGTGGATGATATTTACTATGTTCGCGATCTGGGACTAATTCGGACAGAAGGGCAGATACAGATTGCCAACAGAATATATCAGGAAATCATACCGAGAGAATTGACTTATAGCACACAGTTGACTATCAGCCATGACCCAATATGGTATATTGGTACTAAAGACAGTCGTTTGGATATGGATAAGCTTTTAACTGCTTTCCAGGAATTCTTTCGAAAGCACTCGGAGCACTGGGTCGAAAGATTCGATTACAAAGAAGCAGGACCTCAACTTTTGCTCCAGGCGTTTCTTCAGAGAATTATTAATGGTGGAGGCCGTGTAGAGCGAGAGTACGGCATAGGACGCATGAGGACGGATCTGCTTGTGATTTGGCCGCATCCTGCGGGTGTACAGGAAATTGTGCTGGAGTTAAAGATACTGTATAATTCCCTGGAACGAACTATAAAGGATGGTCTCAGCCAAACCTCGAATTATATGGATAAATGCGGAACAAATGCAGGACATCTCGTTATTTTTGATCGGAGCAAAGAAAAAACCTGGGAAGAAAAGATATTTCAGCAAGAAGAAATGTACCAGCAAAAGAAAATAAAGGTATGGGGAATGTGAGTTTGACTCATTTCCTACGTTTTGAGCGTAGAAAAGACAGTCATTCATCAAGATGGGAGACGTAAGATGTTAGCAATAAAAGTTTGCCAATGGCACAATTTTGAAGAACTACTTCAGACGATATGATACTGTTTCAAACATACACGCAAAAATTACGTTAGGAACGTGGACGAATTAACTTCCCCAAGTAGGTACACAGATTTGGGTCGAATTTGTTTGATCTCAGATCACAAAAGTTGAAGGAATAGCGAGCTATTTCAATATTTTTGGGATTTGAGATCGGACGAAGGAGGCCTGAAGCTGTGATGCATAGTTGCATAGTTGCGGAAGTTAATTCGTCCACGTTCCTTAAAGGCTGGACGCTGGAATGTCATGGATTTGAATAGCAGCAATAGAACATTCCTGAACCATACCAAATTAACAGCTAATGAAGAATATCCATTAAAACAGAACGATCTCTTAAGGCTTTCATCCAAATTGAAGTTCGTTGTTCAGCAACGATTGTCACAGCAATCAACGGAAAACGGTTAGCACTTACAAAAGGAAAAATAGGAATGAACTATAGAAAACCAAAACGTATATTTGAAAAATCAGGGGTAGTTGATCCAAAGGCTTCCTATTATGTTTTCATGGAAAATGTTACGAATATGGATAATCAGGATATCAAAACCATGGTTGACCTGGGACGATACTTTTCCATATTTGCCCCGAGACAGAGCGGAAAGACTACCTTTTTTGAAGATTTTTGCCATAAGCTGAAAAAAGACATAACCTATATACCGCTTCTTCTCAGTTTTCAGGACTACAGGCAATTGGGCAAAGAAACATTTTACGGCCTGATCCAGGAAGGAATCTACGAGCAGCTTTTACAGCGATTAGAGGAGGTTGATTGCGAAAACGTGGAGGCTGTGCGTAGCCTGTTAAGCATGCATCATATCACAGATCATATCTCTTTTAGAAAATTCTTTGAAAAATCAAACAAGGTTATCCCTCCGAAGCGCATCATTATCTTCATTGATGAATTCGACGGCATCCCTATTGGGGAACTGGAGAACTTTTTAACATCAATCCGAGAACTATATCAAAAATACAAAAAGCAGACCGACAAAGCTCTTTACTCCGTGGGTCTGGTAGGCATACGCAACATTACCAAACTGATTGTGGGCGGGGTCTCCCCTTTTAACATCGCAGATCAGGTCAAACTCCCCCCATTTACACTGAAAAATGTCCGTGATCTTTATGCTCAATACACAGAAGAGACAAACCAGCTCTTTACGGAAGAAGCGGTAAAAAAGGTATTTGATGAAACATCCGGCCAACCATGGCTGGTAAATCGTCTTGGTACTATTCTGACGGTTGACATAAAACCGCAAACCACAGATCCGATTACCAAAGAAGACGTAGAAAAAGCTGTCGAAATTCTTCTTTATGAAGAAAACAGCCATTTTGATAATATCACTGAAAAGGCAAAACAATACAAAGAAACCTTCATAGACATTGTTTTTGATGGGGTTGAACACATCCCCGGCGATGAGGAGCAGTCCCTTCTTTTGACGCATGGTTTGATCAAGGCAGAAGGAAAAAAAATTCGGGTCAGCAACCCTATCTACCAGAAAAGATTTACCCGGATGTTTTTTCGGGATATTGCAGGAAAAGTTGATATATCCTTTACGCGTTATTATCTGCCTGATAGAAGTCTTAACATGGAGAGGGTATTGGTTGATTTTGAAAAATACATTGCCCAGATAGGCGCTGCCGCCTTTTATTCGACAAATAAACCAATGGAGGTGACCGGAAAATTTCAACTCACGGCATGGCTCTACCAGTTTGTCGCTGAGGGAAAAGGAGAGTTATATTACGAAAGCAAAACAGGCCTTGGGCTCATGGATATCATGCTCATTTACAAGGGCAGGAAATATATTATAGAGACAAAGGTGAAGAGGTATCGGGGAACCGTTGACGAAGCATTAGAGCAACTTGCGGAAAAGTATCTTCTGCCTGAAAGAGTCAGTCAGGGCTATATAGTTATGTTTGATCCCAAAACCAGAGTAGGTGAGTTATGCACACCGCAAAAACACATACTTGAGGAGAAAGAGATATTGAGTTTTAATATTGGGATAGGGCGGTAAAGAGCGCACTATATCAGAATGAAATGAGTGTAACCAAAATAGAACATTTGTAATTGGAAAAAAACAAAACGTAACAGTTCAGCGCTATCGTCATTCCGGCTTCAGGTGATGAAATTTGAAAATAGCTGAAACTCACGCCAAAGTGACTCTAAAGAAAAAACAGATCCAAAATTTAAAATAGCAATAAACCCAATATGTTATGCTTATAATTAAATGACGTGACTGGGGGATGCGATGTTTTTTCTTAAGACTCACTAAGGGCGCTCAGACAGTCATCCATTTTCAAATTTCATCACCTGAAGCCTTCATT
>JABZFQ010000262.1 GCA_014237365.1 Desulfobacteraceae bacterium
TTAGGTAACGCATCTACATCTTTGTATTTTTCCAATTTCCAATTTCTATTTTCAAATTTCACTGCCAAAACACAAGATCAACAAAGTGTAAACTACTTTTGACTTGTCGTGAAGGATGCTGAATTCTGTTAATTTTATATGAATTAATAGAGCAAAGCGATTCCACAAATATTCAATTCTCAATCTTCAATCGACCAATAACGAGCAATATATGAAAATGACAGGCAATGAAATTCGCAGACAATTCCTTGAATATTTTGAAAAGCATAACCACAAGATCGTGAGAAGCTCATCTCTTGTGCCTCATGACGATCCGACTCTGTTATTCACCAATGCAGGAATGGTGCAATTTAAACGAACATTTTTAGGTGAAGAAAAGAGAAGCTATGTCAGAGCGACTTCATCTCAAAAATGCGTAAGAGCCGGGGGCAAACATAATGATCTGGAAAACGTAGGTTATACTGCAAGACATCATACTTTTTTTGAAATGCTGGGCAATTTCTCTTTTGGTGATTATTTCAAAGAAAAAGCTATTGAGTTTGCCTGGGATTTGCTTGTAAACGGATATGGGCTGCCGGAAGATAAATTAATAGTTTCTGTATTCATAGATGATGATGAAGCTTATGAATTATGGAACAAAAATATTGGTGTGCCCGAAGACAGGATTGTCAGGTTCGGAGAAAAAGACAACTTCTGGTCTATGGGCGACACAGGCCCGTGCGGACCTTGCTCTGAAATACTCATGGACAGGGGAAAAGAGTTTGCATGCGAGAGGCCGGATTGCAGTGCAGGATGTGAATGTGACAGATATCTTGAAATCTGGAATCTCGTATTTATGCAGTTTAACAGGGATGCTTCAGGCAAAATGACTCCTCTTCCAAAACCCAGCATTGATACCGGCATGGGTCTTGAAAGAATAGTTTCTATTATCCAAAATGTACCTACAAACTATGAAACCGATCTTATAATTCCTATAATAAATAAAACCGAAAGTCTTTCTGGAAAACGACTTGGAGATTCATCTGAAGATGATATAGCAATGAAAGTAATTGCTGATCACAGCAGAGCCGCTGCATTTCTTATAGGAGACGGGATACTGCCGTCCAATGATGGAAGGGGCTATGTGCTGCGCCGCATAATACGAAGAGCTATCAGATATGGACGTCATATAGGTCTTGTAAAACCTTTTCTTCATAAAACTGCAAGCATTGTATTTGATATAATGAAGCCTGTATATCCGGAACTTTCAAAAGCTGATGCTTTTATCACAAATGTAATTAAAAACGAAGAAGTCAGATTTTCAGATACTTTAGATAATGGCCTTAAACTTCTCAACGATACGCTTTCAGATATAAAAACAAAAGGTCAAAAAGAAATTCCCGGACAATTAATATTCAAACTGTATGACACCTACGGGTTCCCTCTTGATATAATCAGAGACGTGGTCAGAGACAAAAATATCAGCCTCGATATACAGGGGTTTAATAACGCTATGGAAGGCCAACGCGCCAAATCCAGATCTATCGCAGCCTTTTCAGAAGTCAGTGATGCCTATAAGAAGCTATCTGCTCAAGGAATAAAACCCGAATTCGTTGGTTATGACAAACTATCCTGTAATGCAAATGTCCTTGTTATCGTGGAAGACGGCAATGAAATTCAAAAAGCTTCAAGCGGAACAGAAATAGAAGTTATAACTGATTTTACACCTTTCTATGCTGAATCAGGAGGCCAGGCAGGTGATAAAGGCAAAATAACAGGCCCGAATCTTGAAATGGATGTTTCTGACACAATTAAAGACCCAACCGGACTGATAATACACAAAGGAAAAATCATTTCAGGGAATATTAAAAAGGAAGATAATGTCATCTTAACTGTTGACAGAAATAAACGTAATGCTACTGCATGCAACCATACTGCAACTCATATACTGCATTCTGTTCTGCGACAGATTCTTGGTGACCATGTAAAACAGGCGGGTTCGCTTGTGGCTCCTGACAGGCTCCGATTTGATTTTACTCATTTTTCTCAGGTTGATACGAACACACTTGATAAAATTGAAACACTTGTGAACAAAAGAATACAGGAGAATCTGCCTGTTCGACTTGAGGAAATGGATGCAAAAGATGCCTTAAAATCTGGTGCTACAGCTCTTTTCGAGGAAAAATATGGCGACAGAGTCAGAGTTATTTCTCTTGCCGATTTCAGTAAGGAGCTTTGCGGGGGAATCCATACAAAATATACGGGCCACATAGGACTCTTCAAGATAATCGGGGAATCCAGCATGGCATCCGGAGTCAGGAGAGTTGAGGCATTAACAGGCGATGCAGCGTTGATATATACGCAGAAAACCTCAAATATACTTCGTAATACGGCCCGCCTGGTCAAGGAAAAGCCTGAAGCTTTAACGCAAAGAATTGAGAAAATCCTGACTGACTATAAGTATCTTGAAAAAGAAGTTGAAAGATTAAAGACACAGATGGCTTCCAGATCGACAGACAGAATTGAAGATGATGTTAAATCAATAAATAATATTAAAGTGATTGCAAAAAAGGTTTCAGTTGATAATCCTGCCGCGTTGAGAGACCTGGCCGATAAGTTCAAGGGAAAAATAAAGTCAGGAATAGTTGTGCTTGGTTGCAAAACAGGGCCAAAAGTACTGCTCATCACAGTAGTTACAAAAGATCTTGTTGATCGCTTCCACGCAGGAAATATTGTCAAACAGATAGCAGCAATAGTTGGCGGCGGCGGCGGCGGAAGACCGGATATGGCCCAGGCCGGTGGGACAAAGCCGGAACTACTTGATAAGGCAATGGATAAAGTTTTTGAAATAGTAGAGAATATTTAGGTGAACCGCAGATCAGCAGCGATTCAAAGTGTAACATCATGCCGAACATAAGTTACGTTATGCCCTTTTTTCTTCTGGCACTGAACACTTAGGAACGTGGACGAAATAACTTCCACAAGTAGGCGCACAGATTTGGGTCAGATTTGTTCGATCTCAGATCACAAAAGTTGATGGAATAGCGAGCTATTTTCAATATTTTTGTGATTTGAGATCGGGCAAAGGTGGCCTGAATCTGTGATGCATAGTTGTGGAAGTTATTTCGTCCACGTTCCTAACGCATCTACATCTTTGTATTTTTCCAATTTCTATTTTCAAATTTTACTGCCAAAATACAAGATCAACAAAGTGTAAACTACTTTTGACTTGTCGTGAAGGATGCCAATTTTTTCAACACCCTTTAAATGATGATGTTTTGGCAAAATTAATTTTATCAATAATAAACCTTGCTTTTAGCTTAAAAGGTGTTATTATTATTTCTAATCAATAAAGGCTTGTTCTTAATTGGCGGGCCGGTTTCGTTCTAAAGGAAAGTACCATTTGTCAAAGTGGCACCCTGAAGTCTGGGACTATGAGAATTTTTGAAAAGGAGGGTGTTAATTATGGCTAATGGAATTGTAAAATGGTTTAATAGCGGTAAAGGGTTTGGTTTCATTGAGCAAGAAGATGGCCCGGATGTGTTTGTTCATCATTCAGCAATCAATGCAAGTGGTTTCAAGTCTCTTGATGAAGGCGATCGAGTTACCTTTGACATTGAGCAAGGTCAAAAAGGTCCTGCTGCAGCAAATGTCACTACGGTTTAGACCAATATTTCTGAGTTAAAAAAAGGGCATTCCATCGAATTATGAGGGAATGTCCTTTTTGTTTTGCATCCTAAATTCTACCAAGTTATTTTTTACCGAGCCCTAACCGCACAACTCAAAAAATTTCAGCGTGTTAGAGCCTGATTGAAAACTGATGAATTGGCTGCAAAAGCGTGAAAATGGTTCAAATCTTCCCAAATTTTCAGCCAATAGGCCGGCTATTAACCTCAAATTAGAAAAAATTTGACCTCATTAGTTTTCAAACAGGCTCTTAAAGATGTCAGGAAATCCTTTCTAAATTCTAAAAAGATTTAAAGGACTTTCTTTGATCTTTTGATTTGCCTCTTTTAATTTTTCTTCACTGGATATTACTGCTACAGCCTGTTTTTCTATCTGATTGAAATATTGTTCTGCAACTTTTATTACCTGATTGCGCTTTAGCGAAAGAAGATTTGTCTTGAAACGTTTTCGAGCATCATCTGACAGTGAAATCAGCTTTCTGTAAAATGCCTTTTTTGCAGCAGGGCCTGGAGGATCCGGTTTATCTATCTCTGAGCATATTTGAAGGATCGCTTCTTTGATGTCTTCCTCAGCATAGTCTCCTGATTTAATGAATGTCATCGCGTCATCATACACTTTCAAAGTAGATACTATATGTGGATCTCTGTAAGAACAGAAGGAGAAAATGCCGTTTTCTGAGTTATATATTGAAAAACCGCCGTATGCGCCGCCTTTTTCTCGAATTTCCCTGTGCAGATACAGCGACCTGAGCAGCTTGCTTATTACAGACAAGGCAGGTGCATCTTCATGCTCCATGCGCACAGTTTTAAAAGCAAGTGATACAAATGATACGGCAGAGTATGTGCTCCAGCCTTCCCTGGTAATCTCATCATTAAGGCTTATTTCAGGAGAAATAAAACCATTTGCCGGCTTTGCAGATGATGATCTTTCATCAAGTCCTTTTTGTATTGATACGGCATAAGAAGATGCGCTGGAAAGAACCCGGTCCTCTCCAATCATCGCAATTTTGAAATTATTACTAACTAAAAGGTTTTTTCCTATAGATAATAGATCGTCGGAAACAAATCCAAGTTTATTATCGGTAAGATCGTCGGTTATATTTTTAATGGTCCGTAACTGGTGGATACCGTGCCATGTTTCGCTTAAAGCGCAGGTAGTTGAAAAATTTCTTGAGGCAAGAGAAATAGCTAATCTATGACCATTATGAATTATCATGGATTCCATTTTTGCTCTGTATTCAAGCAAAAGGCTTTTTAATCTATGCAGATCAGAAAAGTCGAATTCATATAAAAGTTCTTCAATTATTTCAAACATCCTGCTCTGGTTTCTGACAAGGCATTTCCCGTTGAATGTTATAAAAGGCATACAGGTAGAGCCTGTCCCTTCAAAATTTGTGCGAGCATGAGATGATAAACCAATTCCACCCGTATATGCATCAATCAGTCGCGCTAAATCCGTATATGCTCTTGATTTTGTACCTGTTTTGGAGAAAGCATAGCAAAAAAAGGGTACAAGAGGAAGCATCTGATTTTGCAAAGTACCTGCGCCTGCTGCTGAAGAGAAGTAGAAAATGCCGTAGGTAGGCTGATTATAACAAGATGCAGCATCCCTGCAATATGTTTTAGATTCATGTACGGTTTGAACAGAGGGCTGGATGTCTTCAATTTCTAATGTTGGGAGACAGGAAACATCTTCTTTTTCTTCCTGCAGTTTCTTTAAGGCTTCAGCATCTTCATTAATTTTTTCAATATCTGATTGTGTTAAGCCGGCTCTTATAACTTCAAGTTCTTCTGTAATCCGTTTTTTTTCTTTTTCTTCCATCATCCGGTCAGGAGCAAGAGTGAGAAGCACTCTATGAAAATTATTTATAAAATACTTTTTTATACGGTTCTCGAACAAAGGGCATTTAGCAAGTTCATCACGAAGTCTGCGAAGATCAGCATCAAACTGCATAACCCTTTCGGGCTTGCCTCCGTGAAGCCAGTTGCCTGAAAAAGTTAAAAGTAAGCGAAGACCATAAGGGTAAGGAATATTGGTTATTTCTTTGCGATGGAATTCAATCTGATGAATAGCTGACTCTATGAGTTTATTATTGATTCCTTTGGTTGCGAGTTTATTTAAAACATTAAAAATAATAGATTCGATTTTGCCTGAAACGGATTTTTCAACGTCTTTAAGACCGCAGACAAACATGGTATCCTTGTTATTTGAGTCATACCCGGTTCCGTCACTAAGAGCTGTTCCAAGCTTTGAGTCTATCAATGCTTTGCGCAACGGCGATGCTGAATTTCCAAGAAGGATTTGTTCAAGTAGAGTAAGAACAAGTACTTCAAAAGAATCTTTTATGTCTGCAGTCAGCCACGCTACGCAAGTCTGGTATTTTTTTGATGGATCTTCATTTTTGCCAACAGGATAGGGATAAATTGCCTTTATGGGTTTATTCCATCTGGGTTGAGAGAGAACATCTGTTTCAGGATTGATTCTTGTAAAGTCTTTTAAAATTTTATTTTGAATAAAAGACAGATGATCTCTTAAAGGCAAATTCCCATATGTGTAGAAAAAAGCATTGCTCGGATGATAATGCTGTTTGTGAAAAGCCTTAAGTTGAGCATAGGATAAACTGGGTATTATAGCGGGATCGCCACCTGAATTATTATTATATGTTGTATCAGGGTACAGCTTGTTTAACAGGGCATGGGCCATTACTTGATCCGGCGATGACATGGCGCCTTTCATTTCATTATAAACTACGCCCTTATAAACCAGATGTGATGACTCCAAATATGATGACTCCAAATATGATGACTCCAAATATGATGACTCAGGGGCTTTTATATTATTCTCAATTTCAAGGCGGTGTCCTTCCTGCTTAAAGCTGAGCTCGTTAATGTCAGGATAAAAGGCAGAGTCAAGATACACATCCATTAGATTGTAGAAATCTTTCCTGTTCTGTGTAGAAAAAGGGTACATCGTCCAGTCAGATGCAGTAAAGGCGTTCATAAAAGTGCTCAAACTTCTTTTCAGCATGGAAAAAAAAGGATCACGTACTGGGAATTTCCTGGAACCACAAAGAACAGTATGCTCCAGGATGTGTGCAACACCGGTTGAATCAGTTGGCACTGTCTTAAAGGCTACACCGAAAGTATTTTCCTTATCATTGTCACTTAAATGGATATGTTTGGCACCCGTTGCAGTATGCTCTATATCATATAAAATCAATCTTGTTTCTTTAAGCTCTACTATTTTTTTTATTAAATACCCGCAGATATTGTCATTTTCTTTAATATTGGGATTGTTTTGATCCAAAGTAGTATCCATTAAATAGCTTTCGGAGTTGCTTATTTAAGATTTGATATGGTAGCCGTTCACAGAGTGTCGAAATTAGAAATTTGGTCTTCATGCTTTTGTACAGTTCTTCCCAATTTCAAGTTTCAAGCCGTGAACGGCTACTAATTCAGCATATCGAAGATATCTATGAGACTATATATACACCACGGCTCTTGCGCTTAATCTTTTTTATCTGGTTAAGCCTGAATATAATATTTCTAATTTTTTTTTCCCCAAAGCCCGTTTCAGCCTGAATACCAGCAAAATCCGCGCCTTGCCTGGACTTCTTAATAATTTCCATGACCATATCAGAAGCTGTTAAAAAAGATACAGGGCCAAATACTTTTCTTTTAGGACTATCTTTAGCTGAACGGTTGCTGTTGCCAGGCGCTGATTTTGACTTAATCAGTATTTCCAGACGATCGATCTTTGTCATAAGATTGGTCACATCTTTTTTTGTCGGGATATCATAATGCCGCATAAAAAATTTAATCATTGCATCGAAACTTACTGATTTCCCCCCTTTTTTTGGCAAGAGATCCTCCTTGGGTGAGTGGTAAATAACATATATGCTGACGGTTGATCAAAATATACAACTGTAAACTGTTACCATATATACATATTTATATAAATATTAGACAAAGTCAAGAAATCTTCCTGTTGCAGCTAGTAAATAATGAATGTTGAAATTAACAATTTTTGATGTTAATTTTAAGATAGTAATGATTTAAATCATCAGACAGGGAAAAATTAAATGAATTTGAGGGAAAAAATCCAGCCTTTTATAACTCGATTTAAACAGCTTAATGGTGACCCACATTATGTTGCTCTTGGAATGGCTATAGGAGTATTTATAAGTGTAACCCCTACTATTCCGTTTCATACAGCTATTGCTTTAGCTCTGGCGTTTATTTTACGGGGGAGCAAAGCCGCTGCAGCAATCGGTGTGTGGTTCAGCAATCCTGTTACTATACCTTTATTTTACAAGGGCAGCTACGATCTTGGGATATCTATTCTTGGCAATTCAGCTCCTTTTAATACAGAATATGAGTCGATTTTAGAGCTGTTAAAACTGGGAGCGGATATTACTATTGCTATGATTACAGGCGGGATTATTCTTGGCATTCTCCCTGGTATAGCAACCTATTTTATAACCCGCAGAATATTTATTAAACTTCGATTACGCAAAAAATCTCGAATATGACATCTCCCAAAACACTACTTACCGCTTGGCAAATGCACGCCAGGAAGCAGTTGGGCCAACACTTTATGGAAAATCCTGCTGCTTCGGAAATGATTGTGAATCGTTGCAGGATCATGCCGGAAGATATTGTTTTAGAAATAGGGGCTGGCTTAGGAGCCCTTACGATCCCTGTTGCCAGGATAGCAAAAAAGGTTTATGCAGTTGAAAAGGATCATAAGATAATCTCTTTGTTAAAAACAGAACTTGCTTTAAACAGCCTTTTTAATGTTATTTTAATTGAGAAAGATATTCTAAGAATTAATATTGAAAAATTTGCTGAAGAAGCCAATCCTAAAATACTGGTTTTAGGAAATCTGCCGTACAATATTTCTTCTCAGGTTCTTATTAAACTTATAAAATCCAGAAATGCTGTAAGCCGCGCAATTCTTATGTTTCAGAAAGAACTTGCTCAACGCATTACCGCGCAGCCGTGTTGCAAAGAATACGGACGAATTACGGTTATGCTTAATTATTGCGCAGATATAAAGAAAGTCGCAGATATTAAGGCATCACAATTTTTTCCGAGACCAAAAGTTGATTCCGAAGTTCTTGAAATAACTTTTAGAGACAGCCTGAAATATTCAGAAAACGAAGAGTTTCTTTATATAGTAATAAAAGCTGCGTTCGGGCGGAGAAGAAAAAATCTTAAAAATGCTCTTGCAGGCAGCGAACTTAATATTGCTGCTGAAACATCCATGCATGCGCTGGAAAATGCAGGCATAGACCCAACCCGACGATCAGAAACCCTTACAGTTGAAGAATTTGTCAGGCTAAGTAATGTGTTGAAAGTGGATAGAACCTAAGAAACGTGGACATTCACGGTTGTCGGTTTACAGTTCACAGTTTTTCCAATGAACTATACCTCGGAAGGTTATAAATTGCGTTTCTTTCGGTGAGCAATAAAACACAGCTATTGATGTTCATGGCCAGCGAAAAATCGCAAGTTAGGAACGTGGACGAATTAACTTCCGCAAGTAGGCGCACAGATTTGGGTCGAATTTGTTCGATCTCAGATCACAAAAATTGAAGGAATAGCGAGCTATTTCAATATTTTTGTGATTTGAGCCCGGACAAAGGCGGCCTGAAGCTGTGATGCATAGTTGGGGAAGTTATTTCGTCCACGTTCCTTAAGGCCTTTCGAGGTATATGCAACGATTGAAGCATTTTGAATTCTGTTTTTTTTCAACCGTGAACCGATAACTGAAAACCGTGAACGATTACTTAAATATTAGCTACATATTTTCTGCCACCGAAACAGTCCTGTCACCGAGTATGTTAACATAGCTTCCCATTTCATTATCGTACCAGCCATATATAACACATTGAGTTACAGGAATTCTTATGACTGTATCATTCAGTGAAGAAATAACATTTTTGTCTAATCCAGGCACTTTTTTCAAATCTATTTTAACATTAGCAGTTCTGGTATGAGTTTCATGGCCTTCAATTAT
>JABZFQ010000005.1 GCA_014237365.1 Desulfobacteraceae bacterium
CGATTCTTGCCTGGTTCCCATGTTCCAGCGTGGTAACCCATATGGTATGCATTCCCACGCTGGAGCATGGGAACGAGAAATTAAACTTTTACCCATTTTTTTAAGCGAATGAGAAGTAATAAGGATAACAAAATTGTATTAACAATCCAAAATCATTTATATAAAAACTTTATCCAATCTTGGATAGATAGGTCAGATATTCCACCTGGAGCCAGTATTTGGGAATCTATAAGTTCCAGCATACGCAAAGGAAAATATTTCATGCCTATTATATCTAAAAATTATTGTAGATCTCAGCCTTGTATGGAAGAATTATCAAATGCATATAGCCGTTATGTTAACGGAGATTTAAAAATAATTCCTATAATTCTAAGAGATGAAAAAGAACCTGATTTTGAATCATTTTCTCCAGATAAAACCAATTTGATTAAATTAATAACTGAGAGTATAAAGTATGCAGCATTTGATGTTTATGATAAAAATTCTGGATTAAGAAATGTAGTAGATGCAGTATGGGCACATGAATCTATAAAGTTTAGTCAAATAGAAATTATGGAAATTAATTCCATAAAATTTCAACTTAGAGCCTATTTCAGTAGGCCATGTACACATGGTTCGTGCCCTTCCAACAGGCCTTTTGGGTCGCGCTTAGTCGCTTACTGAAATAGGCTCTTATTAGATTTCAAACCAATGTAAATGAACTACCATCGAATTTTTTAAAGGACTGGGGTTTTAATATAGAAGATTTTATTTCAAAAGATGATAATGATAAAAAATTAATAAAACCTCATTTGCCTGTAGCATTTAATGGTGCTGCACCAAATTGGTTAATATCTTTCTTAACTATTCCTTTTAAAAACCAAAGGACAGTTTTTTTGTTTAATAATCGATCAGGTGATTATATTTGTGTTTATTCCTTAGACAAAGACAAAATGATTGGGAAATCGCTAAAAGTAAAATAATTATTGACATAGTTTTAATTGTTGGTAGCCCACACGCTGGAGTATGGGAACCAGAAATATTAAAACTGTAAACTACTTTTTGAGCATTAATGAAGGATGCCCATAAATGACACATTTTCAGTTGTAATCTTTCTGGTTGCATTTCGAGAACCAAATGGTTGCGGTCCATTCATGATTAAAAATTTCAGTCATAAAGGATTGGAAAAATTTTTCACCACAGAAAGTAAGGCTGGTATTCAAGCACGTCACGCTAAAAGAATCAGGTTGATTTTAGCTCAATTAAACCAGGCTAAAACCGTCGAAGATATGAATATTCCAACTCTTGCTTTGCATCAATTAAAGGGTAACAGGAAAAGAGTTTGGGCTGTCACAGTTCAGGCAAACTGGCGTATTACATTTCGCTTTATCGAAGGTGATGCAGAAATTGTGAACTATGAAGATTATCACTAAATTATCTGAATGAGGGCAAATTATGAAAATGCACAATCCTCCACATCCTGGTGAAATATTAAAAGGATTATGGCTAGCACCAATGGATGTCACCATTACAGATGCAGCCAAATCTATTGGAGTCAGTCGTAAAACATTATCAAAGATTATTAACAAAAAAAGTAACATAACCCCTGAAATGGCTGTCCGCTTATCTATAGCACTTGGAAGCAGTCCTGAAAGCTGGATGGGGCATCAAATTGCTTATGACTTGTGGAAAGTTGAACAAGACAAAGAAAAACTAAATGTTCACCCATTATGGAAAACAAACGAACTATCAGGCAATTCAATCTGATGCAAACAGCTAATTGCTCACACCAAACCACCCCAACAAATCACTTCAGTATGCCCGCGTGCCCGCGTCTTTTTTCGTTGGTAATTCAATAGGATAGGAATTTCCATTTTTGGTCAATTTTATCAATAGGTTGGAGGCCGCCAGCACAATGTAGGGGCGAATCTTGTATTCGCCCTAATCAGGGCGATCACAAGGATCGCCCCTAGGAAACAACAATACAATTACAGCTTAAAAGCTCGCCCGAAGGGCGCTAATTTAAGGCTTTCCTTTTCACTACAATATTTTGCAATGAAAAGGAAACACTTGAAAAAGCGCGCCAAGCTGTGGAAGCTTGCCTGGCAAAACTGAAACTCAAATCACATCCTGCCAAAACAGTTATATCTCATGTTGCCGGCGGAATAGTTTATCTTGGTTTTTTCATGGATACCAGGGGAAAAGGCCCGGGAACCAAAGCCATAGAACAGTTACACGAAAGCCTGAGGCAGTATGATAAAGTCAGAAAGACAGATAATATCCGAGAAATAATTATCGATATAAAAACTAAAATCAGGGGATGGTATAATTATTATAACACCTTAAAACCGATATCACCTCCTAATATTCTTTCTCTGATTGCGCTGGCTCAGCTTACCGGAGAGCTTGGGGAAAATAAAAACATTAGGGAACTCGTTCGCCAAAGCGGTGACTTCCAGCACAAGCACCCACAAATTTTTTTTCTGCTTGGAGAACTGTTCCTGGAGCTTGGCATGCGGACCCAGGCAATGAGAGAGTTTGCCTGTGCTCTGGAACATGATCCTGCTATGGATGAAGCTAAACAAAGAATCCGGAACCTTCAAAATAGTGAAAAAGATATCCATCAAATAATAGAGCAGACCAAACTGATTCTTCACCGCAATCCTCATTACACAGAAGGATACCAGAAACTTGCGGAATGTTACACAAAGCTCGGCCTGTTCGGTTTTGCTGAAAAGGCATATAATAAGGCCATTGAACTTGATGATGAACTTCAAGCAGAAATGGCATTTCGCACAGAATGCACTAAAAAACAAAATCAGGGCACGGAGTTTGAATTTTCCGCGGATGATCAGGAACTTTTCTATGAACTTTTCAAAGGCAGAACAGATGCATATTCTAAACAATGGATAGATGAGCGCGGTAAAGGCGGGTTTATGCATATCAACCATCCTTTGAAAAAAAGCTATATTTATAAACATCTGAAGGGGGATTTAACGCTGGCTGTATATCCGATTACTGCAAAAGAAACTGTCAACTTTATTGTTTTTGATATTGATATTTCCAATCGGCAAATTCTGGGAGCAAGCGACAGCCAACTGGATGCTTTAAGAGAAAAGACTCATCAGGAAATTTTACGGATTAAAAATGTCTGCGATGAGATGGGACTGTCATTGTATATAGAAGACAGTGGATACAAAGGCAGACATGGCTGGCTGTTTTTCAACAGAGAAACGCCTGTGTCCAGGGCAGTTCATCTCGGCAATGAAATCATTAAAAAAGCCGGCGGGCCTTCACAAGACATGATCTGGGAACTTTTTCCAAAGGGCAGGATAGACCGCCATTTAAGCGCAATTAAGCTGCCGCTGGGAATCAACAGAAAGAATAATAAACGGTGTCTGTTTTTAAACGACAGCGGAAAACCCGAACAGGATCAGGCAGGTGTGCTTAGGTCGATTCAAAAAAACGATATCGACAAAATAAATATCAATAGCGGTGCAAAAGAATCTGCCTCCGAGCAAAGTATAATCGTAACCGATGCCGGTGAAATTCAGGCGACTCCCCAAATGTTTTCAATGGTAAATAAGTGCAAACTGATTAAACACCTGATCAATAAAGCCAGGGACACAAATTATCTCAATCATTATGAACGGGTTGGTTTGCTGTACACGTTGACCTTTGCCGGAAAAGAAGGGGTCGACTTTTTGCATAAAGTAATGGCGTATTGCATTAATTATGATTTTAATTATACCCAGCGTCAGGTTGAACGCCGCAAGGGAAGCCCTGTCAGTTGCGCTAAATTAATGGAAAACTTTTTTGAACTGGCAGAAACCCTGCCATGTGATTGCAAGTTCCAACTGCCGCCAAGAAGCTATCCTTCTCCGGTATTATATCTACTGGAAGCTGAGTTGGATGAAACCTGTAAATCTGAAATTTTTCCGGAAAGAAAAATAGACAAAGACGATAAACAAACAGATGACGCAATAGATAAGGAACAGGATTTGGAGAATAGAAACAATCCTGATGAAAATTCTATTTTGAATTTTGAAGAAATATTTTCCATGGAAACCTCGGACCTGGTTCCAAAACAAGCTTCATTTGAAATAAAAACCGATATTACAAATTTAGAATCATCTGCTTGCCCCCATGTCCAACCTGCAAATATTTCTGAAAAAGAACCGGAAAAGCAGCTTTCATCCAAACAGAAAATAACTGATCTGTTTACAGAATATTTAACTCTCAGGCAGAAGCAGAAAAAAACAGATGAAGAGGTAGGTATAATTTCTGACAAAATGGAAAAACTGTTTGATTCTGATGAAAACAACTCTGTTGAAACCATGATAGGCACAATAACAAGAACAGAAGCTAATAACGGAAACCGCAAGTGGATTTTAGAAGTGTCAGGAGTCTGATGCAAACTTTGTATATAACGGATAATGGTCTTCAGTTAAAAAAACGATCCAATCGGATTGCCGTTAAAAAAAATGGTAAAGTTACAAAGGAAATCCCGATTCTTGATTTAAAACGGGTGATAATAATCGGAAACAGCCATCTTACTGCCGAGTTAATGCGGTATCTTGCAAGCAAAGGGATTGAAGTGGCTTTTTTATCTTCCCATCTGAGATTCAAGTTTCGGATTGTTCCGCAAACATCAAAAAACATTTTCCTGAGAATAGCGCAGCATGAAAGATATCGGGATGATAGTTTCAGATTACGCATAAGCAAAATATTTGTTAAAACAAAATTGCAGAATCAAAAAAGTTTTCTTGTGCGTTATCAGCGCAATCAACCGGATGTAAACCTTGGCAAGTATATTAAATTGCTCTTAAATTGCGCTTCAAAGGTGGAGAATAAAGATTCAATTGAAGGGTTGATGGGCATTGAAGGCGCCAGCGCCAAAGGATTTTTTGAAGCATACGGCAAACTGATCAAAAAAGAATTTGAATTTAAAAAAAGAGCATATCATCCTCCGCCTGATCCCGTTAATGCCATGCTGAGTTTTGGTTATATGCTTTTGTTTAATGAATTGAGCGGCCTTCTTGAAGCCTGCGGATTTGATATTTATATCGGTTTTTTGCACAGTATTGTTTATGGGCGCGCCTCATTGGCAAATGATTTAATGGAGGAATTACGCAGCCCTGTTATAGATCGTTTGGTTTTATATCTTATCAATAAAGGAATTATAAAAAAAACATCATTTAAGTCCGGTCAAAAAGGGGTTTTAATGAAAGACAGTGCAAGAGATTCTTTTCTTGCCAACTATGAAAATTTTATGACAGCATCTTTTCTGGATATAAAAACTAAAAAAAGAACCAATTATAGAAAAATTCTTCAACAAAGAGTTTATGAGATTGAAAAAGCAGTCTTAAACAATTATGATTATACACCTTTTGTGCTTTACACATGATTAAAATTCGGATAAAATTCGAGAACCTCAAAACAGGCCGAAAACAGGGGTTATCCTCGAATTTTTTTAAAATGAGGTAACTGTTTGATATTATAAACTATAGTGACGTTGGGAAATATCGGAAATGTCAAAATCGGCAAAAAAACAGACTTTAAAATTCAACAAAAAAGGAGATCCTCGAATTGTGGTATATAACTATTTGAAATATAATACGATAAAAAGGCTGGTCTCGGAACCATTGACCTGATTTAGAAGGGATTGCGACTTGGATGGCCGGTTGTTTTTTGTCGACTAATCCCAGCTCGGAACCATTGACCTGATTTAGAAGGGATTGCGACTCTGTTTTCATTGTGAATGCAACCTGATTGATAATATTAAAAATGATATTAAAAATTTCATTAATGATCCAAATAATAAGAAGGTATGGGGTTTAACGAAGAAATGACGATTATGCTTCTTAAATGATTGACCAAAATTTGTGGATTCAGGGGATGGTTCCCTACTCTGTGATATATACAAGATGTTTGTGGGAACTATAGTTGCATATTTTTGTATATATTGCTTGCCGGATTGTTCCAACATGATGCATGGCAGCAACTCAACCAAGGCAATTATGCTGTCATTATAACCCACAAATAACTCATTCAGCTATCACATAGTAGGGAGCTATCCCTTGGTTTTTGTTTTGCGAAGGATCTTGACGTGAATGCTGGTGTTTAGGTCTGTTACGCTTTTTATTGTGCATATGATATGAATAAATATAAGAAACTTTTGTTTACAATCTTAAGGGGTGCTTCCGATGCAAATATACCGTTTGATGATTTGTGTCATTTTTTGCAGCGTATAGGATTTCAGCAACGTGTTCGGGGCGCCCACCACATTTTCAGAAGAGGGTATCGAAGAGAAGATCAATCTGCAACGTGACAATAACAAGGCTAAACCTTATCAGGTTCGCCAGGTTCGAAAGGTAATTTTAAAATACAAGCTGGGAGGTAAGTTATAATGTACAGGTATGAAATTATAGTTTACTGGAGCGACAAAGATGGGATTTTTATTGCTGAAGCTCCAGAGTTGCCGGGCTGTATGGCACACGGGGATACTCAGGAAACAGCGCTGTCCAATTCAAAACAGGCGATTCGGTTGTGGATTGATACAGCCAGAGAATTTGGTGACGCAATTCCTGAGCCAAAAGGAAGGCGGCTTATGTTGGCGTAGCCTTAAAAATGTTTAATAAATTTTTGCTGATGATTATCTAAAACAACTATTATGGAAAAATAACTTCAATAGTGATGCAATGGAAACAGACTCTGCCTTGTTTGCCAACCTCAGTTTTTCCCGATTCGATGCATAGTTAGGGAAGTTATTTCGTCCCTGTTCCTTAACGAGAATTGTTTACTTATGGGATTTGACGGATCAAGAGCCACTTGAAAGCGCCAACATACGAATCATCGAAGACATTCCGGAAATCTATAGGTAGCACATGCATTTTCTGATTCCCAGGCTGTAACATGTGTAACTTTAATATCATGGCTGATAATTTTTTTCTTAAGTTCATGTGCTATATAACAGGCAATGTTTTCCGAAGATGGGTTGTCGTTGAGAAAGAAATCAAGTTCGTTAAGAAATTTATGGTCAAGTTTTTCTATGATTTCAGATAAATAATCCTTAAGTTCCCCGAAATCAATTAATACACCGGCATCATTCAAGGTTTCTCCTGCAACACAGACCTCAATCTTCCAGTTGTGTCCATGCATGTTCTCACATTTTTTTGCCAGCATCTTAAGTCGGTGGGCAGCGGCAAAATGTGTAATAATTTTTAATTCAAACATAATTCGTAACTACTCAGGTTATTTCGTCCACGTTCCTAAGGTTCACGATTTAGGGTTAGTCAGCTTTTAACCTTGAACCCTGAACCTAAATACTTACACTTACTCATTGTTTACAATTTTCAGTGAAACTTTTGTGCTGTTCCGTGGTAAACTTTTACCCTTTTTATCCGGCTATTTTTGCGGTGCTTTTAAAAATATTTTTTAATTTGGTAACAACTTTGCCTGATTCAAGTTTTGCAAATTCCCTGAGCAGCTTTTCCTGTTTTTTGTTCAGATTCGTGGGGGTTTTAATGACTGTCTGAATGATCTGATCGCCGCGCCTGTCGGTTCTGAGAGAAGGAATACCCTCGCCTCGGAAGTGGAATAACTTACCGTACTGCGTACCTTTTGGGATTTCGAGTTCCTTTTCTCCATTTAAGGTGGATACCATTATTTTGTCGCCAAGAGAAGCCTGCACAAAAGAAAGTTCTACCTGGCATATTATATCTGTATTATCGCGTTGAAAGACTTTATGAGGTTTTACATTTATAAAAACGTAAAGATCTCCATGAGGGCCGCCATATATTCCCGCTTCTCCTTCTTCTGTAAGTCGAAGCCTGGAGCCTGAATCAACTCCTCCAGGAATTTTTACTGAAACCTCTTTTTTGTCCTTGATCCGCCCTGTGCCACTGCAATGCAAGCATGGGTGAGTTGTGGCTTGCCCCTTGCCATGACATTGAGGACAGGTGGTTCTAACTGTAAAGAAACCTTGGGATCGGGAAACCTGGCCAGAGCCCTGACAATAGGAACAGCTTTCCATATATGTGCCCGGTTCACAAGTACTGCCCTTACATATGGGGCATATTTCCATTTTTTCGATAGTTATATTTTTTTCCGTTCCAAAAGCTGCTTCCATGAAGCTGAGCGTTAAATCGTAACGAAGGTCCGCTCCTCTTTTTGCATTGCTCCTCGAACTCCTTCCGGGCCCAAAGCCGAAGAAATCCTCAAAAATGTCTCCAAAACTTGAAAAAATGTCTTCAAAACCACCGAATCCTGAAAAACCCGTTCCTTCAAGTCCCTGGTGGCCGTACTGGTTATATATTTGGCGCTTATTGGGATCATGCAGAACTTCATAAGCTTCAGCGGCTTCCTTGAATTTTTCTTCAGCCTCTTTGTTGTTAGGATTTCTGTCCGGATGGTATTTTAGAGCGAGTTTTCGATAGTTCGCCTTGATCTCATCTGCTGTAACATTGCGGTTTATGCCCAAAATTTCATAATAATCACGTTTTGTAATCATTTATATCCCGATAGTTTTTATCTTTGCGTATGTTATTAGGAACGGGGACGAAATAACTTCCCCAACTATACATCACAGCTTCAGGCCGCCTTTGTCCGATCTCAAATCACAAAAACCTTGAAATAGCTCGCTATTTCTTCAATTTTTGTGCTTTGAGATCGAACAAATTCGACCCAAATCTGTGCGCCTACTTGCGGAAGTTAATTCGTCCCCGTTCCTTATGTTGTTATTATGTTGTTATTGTGATAATTTTATTTGCAAAAAAAAAACGTAAGAATTTACGTTTTAATAGTAAGTTTAGTTTAATAATGTAATGCAAAAAACGGGGTTGTCAATGAAGGATATGGAGTTGCCTTTTATAAGGGAAATGTTTGAGTCAATAGCACCCAGGTATGATTTGTTAAATCGCCTCTTAAGTTTAAGCCAGGATATTTACTGGAGAAGGACTATGGTATCAACGATTGAGGCACCTGATAATGGAGTGCTGCTTGATGTGGCTTGCGGGACAGGAGATGTCGCAATTGAAATTTTACGGCAAAAAGGAACAGGGGTTTCAATTTTTGGCGTTGATTTTTCTTCTAATATGCTTATATCTGCAAAAAATAAAATAGAATCAATACCAGACCGCTCCAATATTTATCTTTTAGCAGGGAATGCCTTTAATCTTCCATTCCGAGAAGAAACATTTGATGCTATAACCATTGCATTCGGGATTCGTAACATTTGTGACAAACTATCAGCACTGAAGCTATTCTATGATAGTTTGAAATCAGGAGGAATGTTGCTTGTGCTTGAGTTAGCCACACCCCAAAGGGGATTTTTATTATCATTTTATCTTTTTTATTGCAAGATAATTCTTCCTTTAATAGGCTGGTTTTTATCAAAAAACCTGAAGGCCTACCAGTATCTTCCTGCTTCTGTTGCTAAATTCCCAGACCCAAAAAGTTTTGCTGCAATGATGTGTTCAGCGGGATTCATAAATGTTAGATGGAAAAGTTTAACAATGGGAATCGCCAACCTGCATGTGGGTTGTAAAAGTAAATAAGGAACGTGGACGAA
>JABZFQ010000038.1 GCA_014237365.1 Desulfobacteraceae bacterium
CAAAAGTAGTTTACACTTTGTTGATCTTGTGTTTTGGCAGTGAAATTTGAAAATAGAAATTGGAAATTGGAAAAATACAAAGATGTAGATGCGTTACCTAATTTCAAATTTCCAGTTTCGATATCGGCATTCAATTCGATAATACACGCTTTTTCGAAAAAAGTGTAACCTGGTAAATGAAGGATGCCTGAAAGGCTATAGTTTGTTACGAATGTCTTAAATTTTTTCGAGAAACTCCAGGTCCTTTGCCTGTGTATTCTTGGTTCCAATGACAAGCACTTCAATCTTGTTATCCTTTGTCTTTCTGTAATAAAGGCGCCCTTTGTAAGTAAATATTACTTCTAATACTGTTTCATGCCCCTTTTTTCCAAACACCTTTCTTTTAATCAAAACAAGTTTTGGATTTTCGTTAAGCTGGTGGATAATTTCTTCTACTTTTATCTTCATATCATCGGTAAGATCAATAAAACCGTTTATTGCTCTTTCATTAATTAAAAGATTTTTATAAATCGTATCAAATCTTTTCTTGATACCCGGATAATTTTTTGTTTTTTGCCTGGATTCTTTTTGTAAGCTCTTTGTATACTGATTAATTTTTTCTTTCAATAAATCAATTTCTTCCTGTTGTTTGATCCGGAGAGCAAGATTTGTCTCAATTTCTTTTTCAAGAAAAACAATTTCTTTTATCATCTCATCTTCATTTCTGCTGGCCTTTTCTTTTTCATCTTCCATCTGATTTTTTATTTTTTTAGTTTCAGAAGTAAGCTTTTTTCTGTCTTGACCAAGAGATTTTAACTTTTCCGTATAGATATTTTTTAGTTTTAAGAGCCTGTCAATTTCTTTTTCTTTTTCAATATCATCCTGTTTTGCCTTGATTAAGCCGGATTTGTAATGATAATACAGTATAATTAAAGATACAAAAATATAAAAAATCAGTATTGTATTAGAAAGAAGTGTGTTGTGCCCAACTTTCAGATCAACATTCAGGATTAGCCCATCATGCATGAGGTTATAGTTTTGAGTGGCTATCCGGATTGGATCAGGCTGGAGTAAAGAGGTTGCATCATTTTCAAAAAAAGCAGGATATAAAATCGTGCCTCTTTTTGTGGTAACTGTTACTTCTACATCGACACCCCGTGAAATTAAAGACTTGCTTTGTAAATAGAGATTGATATTTTTATTGATGGAATCTCTTATACTGATTCTGCCTTCAAATAAATCATGCGTATCACCGGTATAAATATTTTCAATCTCGCTTGTATATCTGTTGTTCAGGCGAGTTTCCAGGGATTGTACAGAAAATATATAAACTACAGGAGGCAATAGTATGCATAATATAACTATCTTAAAAGAAAGATATTTCATTTGACGTAACAGCTCGCGGTTATCGGTTTACAGTTAACAGTTTTATGTTTTGAACAGCCGTAAACTGTGAACTGTAAACCTTCTATACACGAAATATAAACTTGAGTTTTCATAACTGAGCTTGTTTGGGCGAATTCTTAGCCTCCGGCTGATATTTTTTGATCAACTGTTAAGGAACGTGGACGAAATAACTTCCCCAACTATGCATCACAGCTTCAGGCCGCCTTTGTCTGATCTCAAATCACAAAAATATTGAAATAGCTCGCTGTTCCATCAACTTTTGTGATTTGAGATCGAACAAATCTGACCCAAATCTGTGCGCCTACTTGTGGAATTTAATTCGTCCATGTTCCTAACTGTGAACTGTAAATGATTACAGTTCTGACAATATTTTTCTCGCCTCCTCGGAACCATCAAAACTGTCATCAATACTAAGGGCTTTCTCAAATTCAACTTTAGCGAGTTTTTTATTCCCTTTTTTATGGTAGGTTAAGCCAAGATGGAAATGAACCATTGGATTTTCAGGAATTTTTTCCAGACTGTCTGTGAATTCCCTTTCGGCGCTATCATATAGGCTTTTTTTGTAGTAAACAAATCCCAGAGTATCCATTATCCCAGGATCGTCCGGAAACTTTTCTTTTGCTTTTTGAGAAAGAGCCAATGCTTCATTAAGGTTTTTGTCTCTCAACGCGAGCAAATATGCCAAATTGTTTGCTGCAGGTGCAAAATCCGGATTTATATCAAGAGCGGTTCTGTAATGTTTTTCCGAGAGATCAAAATTTTTCTGCATATCGTAAATAATTCCAATAAGCATATGAGGTTCTGCCTGTTTGGGATCTTTCTCAAGAATGGCTTTGTATTGTTCAATGGCTTTATCCTGTTTCTTATCAACAACATATATTTTAGCCAGAGAATAATACGGTTTTAAAAAATCCGGATATTCTTCTAAAGCCTTTTTAAATGATTCTTCTGCTTTAATTTTTTTCTTCTGAGCTAAGTATAGCCCACCTTTTATATCATGAACTATTGCTAAAAGTGCTGGATTATCTTTTACTGTTTTTATCTGTTTTTCACATTTATTGATTGCAGTGTCGAACTCTTTTTTCGCTGCATGCAAAAGAATGATATTGGCAAATACATCCATGAGTTTATTGTTTATTGACATAGCCTTTTCAAAGTTAGATAGAGCAAGATCATATTTTTTTTGAAAACTATTAATAAGTCCTATTCTGAAATAACCTGCTGGATTATCTGGAGCTATCTTTATCAATGATTCAAACATATCCTGTGCATTTTTAAACTTGCGCTGGTTCATATATGCGTTGCCAGCAATAAGTTTTGCTTTGTAATTATTCGGCAGAATTGCAATAACATCTTTACTCTCTTTTATAGCTAAATCAAAATTGCGTTCACGGAGATAAATTTTTGCTAAAAGTATTTTTGCTTCTATAAATTTTGGTTTTAATTCAATTGTCTTCACAATGGCTGTTTTTGCTATTTTATGTTCATCTTTTCCAATATGGGCAAGACCTTTGAAATAATAGGCGCGTGCAGACCTGGCTTCTTCTTTAATTAAAATGTCGAATAATTCAATCGCTTCCGAAAACTTTTGTTTTAGAACAAAAAGTTCTCCTTTAAGCATTCTGGTCGGAAAATACTTTGGCCTTTTTTCTAAAATATTATTTATACAATTTTCTGCCTCATCAATATTTCTATCCTTAAGATGGAATCTGGCTATTGTATCCATAATTTTAATATCTTCGGGATGTATATCAAGAGCCTTATTAAACATTGATAAAGCTTTATCCTTGATACCGGAACTATCATAAAATCCAGCTATAACCATATATGGTTTTATATTTTTTGGATCAGTTTCAATTGCCTTAAGATATGCTTTTTCTGCCTTATCCTTGTTTTTTTGTGAAAAATAAAAGTTGCCGAGAATAATGTAAAGATCAGCATTCCCAGGATTAAGCTCAATGGTTTGTTTTATTTCGACTTCAGCGCTATCATAATCTTTTTTATTTAAATAGAAACTGAAAAGAGAAATACGTGGCTGTATAGAATCCGGCGAAATATCAATTGCGGTTTTTAATTTTTTTTCAGCCCCTGTAAGCTTTCCCTGGCGAGCCATAACACTAGACAACCCAATATAAGCGCGGATTTGTTTGCTATCAATCCCAATAATCTTTTCAAAAACAGCGGCGGCTTCATGCAAATTTTTTTCCTGATCCAATATTCCGGCAAGTACTAATAACGCCTGTATATTATTTGGCTCTATATTTAAAACTGAATCAACTTTTTCCCTGGATTCTTTAAATTTTTTTCCAAGAAAATAAAAACCAGCCAGTTTTAACTGAACATCAGTGTTGTCCGGATCTAGTTTTGCAAGCATCGAAAATGTTCTAAAAGCATCTTGAACATTTCCAAGTTTAAGATAGGTTTCACCTAAGTTCGAATATGCCTCAATATATTCATGATCAATTTGTATAGCATTTTTTAACTCAATTTTCGCGCTTTTGTATTCTCCTTTTTCAAAATAGGTTTTACCTTTTTCGAGATAAGATAATTTTTTTTCTTCATCAGACGAGCATCCATATATTGCAATTAGTGCTAATAAACCAACCATATAAAAAATCTTGAAACGTCCCATTTAAAAACCTCCATGAATAGTTACGGAGTTAAGGAACGTGGATGAAATAACTTCCACAACTATGCATCACAGATTCAGGCCGCCTTTGTCCGATCTCAAATCCCAAAAGTATCAAAATAGCTCGCTATTCCATCAACTTTTGTGATCTGAGATTGAACAAATCCGACCCAAATCTATGCGCCTACTTGGGGAAGTTATTTCGTCCACGTTCCTAACTTGATGTTAGATCCTATAATTATACCTCGAAAGGCTACATAATTTGTGACTTTTCAAAGTATATCTTTAATAACAATATGAATCAATAAATAATTCTAATAAAATTTATTTTTTTACCTATACCTCGGAAGGTTATAAATTGCGTTTTTTTCGGTGAGCAAAGAGCATCAAGAGCAAGGCAGGTTATTTCAAGCCTGAGCAATACAGCTATTGATGTTCATGTCCAGCAAAAAATCGCAAGTTATGGCCTTTCGAGGTATCTGTTGACTAAAGCTTAAGTTGTTTGTATTTTAAAATATCTATCACGATAGGCTGCAACAATTCACAGTTAACTGATTTTAGAGATATTAATTTGTTATGCCGATCTTTTATTGCAAAATGACTGAGATGGGCGGTCGTATTGTCGAAGAAACAATTACTGCCGATTCAAAAGCAATACTTATAAAACGCTTGAAAAAGGAAGGAAATTTTGTCCTGGAAATTCGAAGAGAGGAAGGGTTCGGTAGTCTTAAAAAAGGAATCAGTCGCAGACGTATTAAAGCAAATGACCTCCTTTCTTTTAACAGAGAATTTTCAGTCCTTATCAGAACAGGACTTTCTATAGTTGCAGCTCTTGATGCAGTAATTGAGAAGGACGAGGAAAGTGAATTATCCAAAATATTAAAAAAAATTCGGGACGATATAACTGCTGGTGAATCATTGTCAGGGGCATTCAGGAAATACTCTAATATCTTTTCAAAACTATATGTTGCTTCACTTCAAGCAGGAGAGAGAAGTGGTAATATACCACTTGCTATATCACGATATATCGAATACATAAAAAAAATGTCGGATATAAAGCAGAAAGTCATTAGTGCTTCAGTTTATCCATTAATATTAGTTATGGCCTCGTTTTTTGTTCTTTTATTTTTATTAATATTTGTTGTGCCTGTTTTAACCGAAAGCTTTTTAGGATCCGACACTCAGCTTCCATTTATTACGGTTATACTTGTGAACTTCAGCACTGGTCTGAAATCTTATGTTTTTTATGTTTTATTCTTATTAATTTGTTTGGTTGCAGGATTTTACTACTTTAAAAAATCAGATTTCGGTAGATTATGCGTTGACAGGTGGAAGTTGAATATCCCTTTTCTAGGTGATTTATATCTGCATTACTCCATATCCAAACTTACACGAACCCTTAATACTGTAT
Source organism: Desulfobacteraceae bacterium (assembly GCA_014237365.1). GTDB lineage: Bacteria > Desulfobacterota > Desulfobacteria > Desulfobacterales > ETH-SRB1 > B13-G4. The sequence goes on from JABZFQ010000038.1 coordinate 5,427, forward strand.
TAAGCGGTGGTATACCACTTGTAGAAACTGTAAAACTTTCTTCCGGTACACTTAATAACCATTTTTTAAAGCTAAGGCTTGATGGGGTTGTTAAAAGCATGGAAGAAGGTGAAAGCTTTTCAGCGTCTCTTTTAAAAACAAAGGCTTTTCCAAGTATGGCTGTAAGAATGATTTTTGCTGGAGAGAGCGGTGGTGCCCTCGAACAAGTGCTTGATGATATTGCTGACTTTTACGCGAGCGACGTTGACATAAAACTCTCTATCCTGACTTCTGCAATTGAACCGGCTCTGATGGTAATTATGGGTTTCATTATCGGTTTTATTGTGCTTGCCATGTACATGCCTATCTTTCAACTGGCGGGAGCCACAGCATAAAATATTAACTAATAAAAATATTATGACTGCTAAATCATATCAAAAGAAGAGATTTGGAGACTGGGCACTCAAGTTTGGTTTCATGACTATTGAGCAGATAGATTATATCATCTCAAAACAAAAAATCACAAAGCAGCGACTTGGGCAACTTTGTATAGAGGAGGGCTTTATTGATAATGAAAAATTAGCTAAGTTAATTGCTGCACAATATGCCTATCAATATGTTGATTTGAAAGGCATTAAAGTTCCTGAAATTATACATATGGTACCCCTCGAAATTATGACAAAATATCAGTTCATACCTTACGAGAAAAAGGGGGATACACTGGTAATAGCTATATCTGAACCGCTTAATTTTTTAAAGGCGGTTGACGCACTGGAAGTGCTGATAGACATGGATATCTCAATTGTTATTGCCAGTATAAACAGAATCAGAGAGCTTCTAAAGAAAGTCGAGACTTCTCAGAGTGTACTTGATACAGCCTCGGATGATATGCGCCTGCCAATTGTAAGACAATCAGACAAAGGGGAAGAAATCCTTAGCTTTGAAAGAGTTTCTGCAGAGGAAAGCCCCATTGTTAAGCTGGTAGATTCCACAATTCTTGATGCAATAAACAAACGAGCTAGTGATATACATATTGAAAGCTCAGAATCAGGGATGATTATACGGTATAGAGTTGACGGGATGCTTCACCAGGCTACAGAGCCTCTTGATATCAGACATCAAAGCCCAACGATATCAAGGATTAAAGTTATGTCCGAGCTGGATATCTCTGAAAAACGAATCCCTCAGGATGGAAGATTTAAACTAAAAGTAATGGATAGATACATTGACTTTAGAGTGTCAATCCTTCCAACGATATTTGGAGAAGATGCGGTAATAAGGATTTTAGATAAAAATAGTTTAGTCGTTGATGCCGGCGAATTCCGGCTCGATAGTATGGGACTGCCAATTAAAGAACTTGAGATGATGCGAAGAATGATACACGCACCTTATGGTATGTTTCTTATGACAGGCCCCACAGGCAGTGGAAAAACGACCACACTTTACAGAGCGCTCTCAGAAGTTAACAGCAAGGATGTAAAAATTATAACCATAGAAGATCCAGTGGAATACCAGATTAAGGGTATTGTTCAGATTCCCGTAAATATAAAAAAAGGACTCACTTTTGCTAAAGGCCTGCGCTCTATTTTAAGACATGATCCTGATAAAATTCTTGTTGGAGAGATTCGTGACTCGGAGACAGCTCAAATTGCTCTTCAATCCGCACTTACCGGGCATCTGGTTTTTACCACAGTCCATGCAAACAGTTCGTTTGAGGTTGTAACTCGTTTTATGCACATGGGTATCGAACCTTATAACTTGATTGCAGCACTGAATTGTATTGCTGCGCAAAGACTTATCAGAACTCTCTGCCATTGCAAAACTAAGACAAGTATTTCTGAAAAAGAACTGGTTGAATCCGGTATTGATTTCAACTTGATTAAAGGTCGTGACTTTTATACAAACAACGGTTGTGAAGATTGTAAAGGCACTGGCTTCAAGGGCAGAAAAGCAATAATTGAACTCGTTGTACTGAATGACGATATGAGAGAAATATTTATTAAAATGGCATCTATTTCTGTCTTAAAGAAAAAAGCAGCAGAGTCAGGAACTATTTTTTTGCGAAAAGCCGCTATTAACGAAGTTTTAAATAGAGAAACAACTCTCAGAGAAGCAAACCGTGTTAGTTTTATTGAGTCAAATGAGTAAATAATCGGTGACTGTTCACGGTTAACGGTTCACAGTTAACGGTTGATTGAAACATAAAGGCGAAAGGCATTGATGCTAAACTGATAATCGTGAACGGTTACAATAATTTCAATGTTCCGTGAACGCTTACAAATAACTTTTCATGCAGGCGTAGTACTAATGTTTAAACTTAGATCCCCAAAAATATTGACCGGATTAGATATAACCAGGACGTCTGTTAAAGTTGCTCAAATTGAGAAGCTAAAAAAGGGATGGAGGCTATTGCGATGTGGAAGCATTCCTATCCCCGAAAATACAATTAAACTATCATACAAATCTAAAAATATAATTAATATAGAACTATTTCATCAAACCATTAGAAAATCTATGGAATTGCTTGCAGGTGGAGTTTCAATTGCAGGACTATCAATACCCAATGAGATAGTTAAAAGTTCTATCCATAAATATAAAGAGTTGCCAAAGTCTAAAGCAGAAATTGAAAAAATGGTTGAGTGGGGTGTTGAAAAATTACTTCCTTTACCTATCGAAAACATGAAAATTTCCTATCACATAATCGGGGAGAATCAGGCAGGTGAAAGCGTCCTTTTCGTAACTATCGGAATCCAGGATGTAATTAATGAATATGAGTTAAGTTTGAAAGAATTAAAAATTGATGCAAAAATTATTCGTCCATCTTGTATAAGCCAGCTAAACTTTTATATTAATGAACTGCCACCAACAGCTTGTATCGCATATATAGGTCTTTTTGATAATTTTTTCACATTATTTGTATTCGAAGATGCTCAATTAATCTATTATTGCGGAGTAAAGAAAGGGGTTTCAGATATTCATTTTTTCCAGAATATAGACATGGCCATGCTGCATTATTTGGATAAAAATCCTGACAAACAAATTGAGAAAATTTTTATTGGAAGTCAGGTTGGGCATCATCAGGAATTGGAAGATGTGCTGAAAAGTATAATTAATGAAAATATACATATAGAAAATGAAAAGCAAATAATAAAAGAAGCTATTTCCCATAGTGAGGGTAAAGGTTTAAAAAATCTCTTGTCCTATACATCAGCGATAGGCGCTGCTCAAAGTCTATAGGGAGTAATAATACAAATTGAAACCCATAAAAATAAATATGGCGACTTTGGAATACCATGATACTCGTATTGTTTATTCAGTTGTGCTTGGTGCTATCATTTTTCTGGCAGCTATAACCGGATACAATATTAATATGGAAGTTCAATATCAAAAAGAAATATCTGAATATGAAGAGAAGATAGGAAAACTGGAGCAAAATCAATCCCAAAGAAAGTTTCTTCATAAGGAATTAAAAGAAGAAGAAATAAAACAAATAAAAACAGATGCCTTATTCGTAAACAAGTTGATTGCAATTGATATTTTTCCATGGGATCGTTTACTAGAGACTTTGGAAAATAACATACCGGAAGATATAATTCTTATGAATTTGTCCATGTCTGATATTTATGAGTCTGGTATTTATGATAAACTTTTATTGAAAGGATACACTGATTCTATAGAAAAAATAGCGCTGTTTCTAAAAAATCTTGAAGAATCAAGTATATTTCAGAAATGCATGATATTAAAGCTTAGCGTAGAGAAGGGTAATTTGGAAGAAATTTCAAAGAAAAAATCTTGTAATATATATTTCGAAATAGAGATTTCATTATTAATGAACGCAATTTTTCCTGAAGACAAATATGGAAATCTTGCAACAACTTTCAATTAGCTGAATAAGGGTTCGGTAAAAAATAACTTGATAGAATTTGCGCCCAAATTTGCCGTAGATTTAATTGATCTTTATCCGCAAAACCGCAGGAATAGCGAGCTATTTCGATGACTTTTGCGGATAAAGATCAATT
>JABZFQ010000167.1 GCA_014237365.1 Desulfobacteraceae bacterium
AAACAAAAACAGCTCTTGCAACTAAAACCTATCCGTCGAATGTCACGTCCACAATTTATACAGATATACTCACTATATCCGTTCGACTCTTTACCGCAACCAAGCATCTTTTGAACCGGTGCCTCATACTGCGGCTTGTCATATGTCGGATATTCCTCTTTAAATTGATCCCAATGATCAACAAAAATATTCCTGAAAACATCCTTGTCCTGCATCTAAATTGGCGTTTGTTTCATGTTTCTATAATAATCATGAAACCATTCCCAATCAATAATATTTTGATATCTTTGACCATAAAATGGAAATTCCTATACTATTGAATTATTATGAAAAGAGAAAATCAGCAGATACTACATAGGAATATTTCCATGTTTTTTAGGTGGCCTGAATTCTCTTTTGCTGCACATTATCTCCAGAGCCTCAATCAGGCGGGGCCTTGTTTCGCTTGGAACAATAACAGCGTCAATATAGCCCCTGCTTGCCGCACAATAAGGATTTGAAAAAAGTTCTTCGTATTCTTTTACTTTTTCTTTTCGCTTTGCAACAGGATCATCACTCCCTTTAATTTCTTTTCTGTGTATTATATTGGCGGCACCTTCGGCTCCCATTACCGCAATTTGTGCACTTGGCCAGGCAAAAGCCATGTCTGCCCCCAGATGTTTAGATGACATTGCAATATAGGCACCACCATAGTCTTTTCTGGTGATTAGAAGTATTTTCGGCACGGTTGCCTCTGAATAGCACCAGAGAAGCTTTGCTCCATGACGAATAATTCCTCCCCATTCCTGCTGGCTTCCAGGCATATAACCCGGCACATCAGCGATTGTAAGAATAGGAATATTAAAAGAATCGCAGAAGCGGATAAAACGCGTGGCTTTGTCAGATGCATTAATTTCTAGACATCCGGCAAGAATCATGGGCTGATTTGCGATGATACCGATACTTTTTCCATTAAGTCTGGCAAAACATACGATTATATTGGAAGCAAAGAACTCATGAGGTTCAAAAAATTCTCCTTTGTCAACAATTGAACGTATCACATCCTTCATATCATAAGACTGGCTTGGGTTGTCCGGAATGATTGTATCCAGTGCCGGATCAGTCCGCTTTGGATCATCTTCCGGATCAATGTCGGGCGGATCTTCCATATTATTTGAAGGCAGATATGATAGAAGTCTTTTTATCTGGTTTACAGCATCTTCATCGTTTTCACAGGCAAAGTGAGCTACACCGCTTTTTTCATTGTGTGTCATAGCTCCTCCGAGGTCTTCAAAGGAAATTTGTTCTCCTGTCACAGCCTTGATAACCTCGGGTCCAGTAATAAACATGTAGCTGCTTTTTTTAACCATGAATATCCAGTCGGTCATGGCTGGTGAATAGACTGCTCCACCTGCGGTCGGTCCCATTATTGCTGAAATTTGTGGAATAACTCCAGAGCATGCAGAGTTGCGGAAAAAGATCTCTCCAAAACCGGAAAGCGCATCAATTCCTTCCTGTATCCTTGCTCCACCGGAATCATTTATGCCAACAAAAGGCACTCCGGCCTTTAATGCTAGATCCATAACTTTGCAGATTTTTTTTGCGTGCATTTCGCCGAGAGTGCCGGCTCTGGAGGTAAAATCCTGGGAAAATGCAAATACAGGCCTGCCTTCAACAATGCCGTGGCCGGTTACAACTCCGTCTGATGGAATTTCAGTCTTTTCCATGCCGAAATTCACGCATCGGTGTTTTACGAACATATCAATTTCCCGAAATGTTCCTGTATCAAATAAAAGGTTTAATCGTTCACGGGCGGTCAACTTTCCTTTTTCGCGCTGTTTTGCAACCATTTTTTCGCCACCCATTCCCAAGATCTTCGTTTCCCTGTCCTTTAGATCTTTTATCTTATCTTCCACTATGCCCATTATTATATTTCCTTAAAGTTTTTTATCGTAAACCTTCACGGAATATTTCTATTTTAATCTCTTCCTAATTTTTACTTTCCAATTTCAAGCCGTGAACGGCTACCTAAATTGTCTAAATTTTTCCATTGCCCTCTTGAACCCTGGAATTGAGTTTATAATAGTATCATCATCCACACAAAAAGCTATTCTAAAATGACCGGGGCATCCAAAACCGCTGCCCGGCACTACAAGAATCAATTCATCCTGCAGAGCTTTCACAAATTTTACGTCGTCAGGCACAGGAGATTTAGGGAAAAGATAAAATGCTCCGGATGGCCTGACAAATTCGTAACCGCATTCCGCAAGGTTATTACATAGAATATCTCTTTTTCTTTGATATTCGGATATATCAACGCTTGCTCCCTGTATTGAAGCTATTATCCGCTGCATAAGAGCAGGAGCGTTAACAAATCCAAGAATTCTATTGGCCAGGGTCATCCCATTAATGAGATTTTTTTTAAAAGCAGCCAAAGGATTAACTGCAATATATCCTATGCGCTCGCCGGGTATGGAAATATCCTTGGAATAAGAAGTAGCAATTATGCTTTCTCTATAGCAGTTAAATATACTTGGAACTGTAATTCCATCATAGACGATTTTACGGTATGGCTCATCGGAAATAAGATAAATAGTTCTGCCTGATTTTTTCCCGTTGTTATTTAATACAGTCCCAAGTTCAATTAGACTTTCTTTGTTGTATACTTGCCCTGTCGGATTATTGGGAGAATTTATAAGCACTGCCTTTGTTCTATTATTAATGGCAGATGAAATTGCATTTATATCCAAACTGAAATCAGGCTTTGTCGGTACTGTCTTTAATATTCCGCCATGGTTATCAGCATAAAATTTGTATTCAACAAAATAAGGGGAGGGAGTAATAACCTCATCGCCGGGATCTAATATTGTTTTAAAAATAACATTAAGAGCTCCTGCTGTGCCGCAGGTCATTATTATTTCTTTTTCAGAGACCTCTGCCTGCTGTTCTACTGAAACATAGGCGGCCACCGATTTGCGAACATAAGGAAAACCAACGTTGGGCATATAAGTGTGATTCCCCTTCACAGTGGAATTCGTGGTATCTATCAGACTATCTCTGAAACTTTCCGGAGGCTTAAGATTTGGATTGCCAAGACTGAAGTCATATACATTGCCTGCGCCATGCTTTGCCCTAAGACGCGCGCCCTCTTCAAACATTTTGCGTATCCATGAAGATTTGGACAGCGCTGCCTCAATCTTTTTTGCTATCGTCATAATAACGAAATCCTTATTAGGAACGTGGACGAATTAACTTCCACAAGTAGGCGCATAGATTTGGGTCGAACAAAGGCGATCTGAAGCTGTGATGCATAGTTGTGGAAGTTATTTCGTCCACGTTCCTTAGATAGTTTGCGGTTGTCGGTTTACAGTTCACGGTTCACGGTTCACGGTTCAATAAACTATGCAACGACTGAAGCATTTTAACCGTAAACTGTAAACCGTGAACTGTAAACTGTCAGTTCACTGATTCAACAGACTTGATTTCCGGGAGCGCCTTTTTCATAATTTTTTCAATTCCGTCTTTAATTGTCATTTGCGACATCGGGCACCCCGAACAGGCGCCTTTTAAGCGCAATTTAACCACGCCGTCAATCACATCAACAAGTTCCGCATCTCCTCCATGTGACTGCAGCGAAGGCCTTATTTTTTCCATAATTTCCAAAACTTTTTCTTTTATCATTATATTACCCCTTTTTTTTGATTCTATCAGTATAAAAATCTTTTCTAAAAGTTGCAAACTCATCCTTTAATATTGCTTCCCGTATTGTTTTCATGAGGTTTGTATAATAATGAATATTATGAATTGTATTCAAACGATAGGAAAGCAGCTCTTTTGCCATGTACAGGTGACATAAATAGGCTCTTGAGTAATTACAGCAGGTATAACATGTGCATCCTTCTTCCACAGGACCGGTGTCATGTCTGAAACGTGAATTGCTGATATTTATTGTGCCGGATTTTGTGAACATCTGACCGTTTCTGGCGTTTCTTGTGGGGATAACACAGTCAAACATATCTGCGCCAAGAGAAACAAGCTCTACGAGATCTTCGGGCGTTCCTGTTCCCATTACATATTTTGGCTTTGTATCCGGCAGCATGGGGAGCGTAAAATCTGCGATATCAAACATTATATCTTTAGGTTCCCCGACACTCAATCCGCCGACCGCATAGCCATTGAAACCGATTTCTACCATCTCTTCAGCAGAAATTTTGCGAAAATCCTTGAACATACCTCCCTGAATTATTCCGAACAGTAAATTTTGAGCGTGTTTGTTTTCATCCCAAACTTTTTTACATCTTTTTGACCATGCTGAAGTTAGTTTTACGGAGTCTTTTGCTTCATTTTTGCTTGATGGATAGGCAATGCAATTGTCCAGGCACATCATTATATCCGAGTTGAGGCAGATCTGAATTTCAACAGCCTTTTCAGGAGTCAGCAAATGCCTTGATCCATCAATGTGGGACTGAAAAGTAACGCCTTCTTCATTTATTTTTGCAAGCTTTGCAAGCGAAAAGACCTGGAATCCGCCACTGTCAGTCAGAATCGGCCTGTGCCAGTTTGTAAATTCGTGAAGGCCGGAAAACAGATTTATCACTTCACATCCCGGCCTTAGATACAGATGGTATGTGTTGCCAAGGATTATTTGAGCCCCGGCTTCCAGAAGTTCTTCAGGAGACAATGACTTTACTGTCGCAAGGGTCCCAACCGGCATAAAAACAGGAGTTTCAACAATACCATGATGAGTATGAAGCAATCCTGCCCTTGCCTTTGTTTTTTTACATTCCGCAACTACATTGAAATTGGTCATATAAATATGTAGGGTTCAGGGTTCAGAATTCAGGGTTTAGGGTGTAAGGTTCAGGGTTAATCGTTTTCGATTTTTTCCTTAGTCATTGATTCCATTGGGTGAACCTGATCCCTGCTATCCAATAAACATGGCATCACCATAGCTGTAGAATCTGTATTTTTTATTAATTGCTTCCCTGTAAGCATTAAGAATATTTTCGCGGCCAGCAAAAGCTGATACAAGCATTAGCAGTGTCGACTGCGGCAAATGAAAATTTGTGATCATTGCATCTGTAACTTTAAACCTGTAACCAGGATATATAAACAGATCACAGTTTCCGCTGATGCTTATAATATTTCCATTAGTATCAGATAGATATTCCAATGAGCGAACGCAAGTCGTTCCTACGGCAATGATCCGGCTTCCGTTTGCTTTTGCGTTATTTATAATTTCTGCGCTTTTTTCAGGGATTGTACACCATTCAGAATGGATCCTGTGATCCCTTATATCTGAAACTCTTACAGGCAGAAAAGTACCATATCCCACGTGCAGGGTAATTTCAACTATCTTGATATTTTTTAATTTTAGTTTTTCAATGAGTTTTTCCGTAAAATGAAATCCTGCTGTAGGTGCTGCAATAGCGCCTTTTTGAGAGGCGTAAACTGTTTGATAGGATTTTTTGTCATTGCAGGCAATATTATCTTTATCTCGCCTTATATAAGGGGGAAGGGGAACCTTGCCAATCCGGTAAAGAAATTCTTCAAAATCACCTTTGCAGGTAAATTTTACCGAATAAAGCCCATTGCGAGAGTTTATTACTTCAGCTTTCAATCCCTGATCGAAAAAAATAGTTGTGCCCTGTTTCGCGCGTTTTGAACTTTTTATCAGGCACTCATATACAAAAATATTGTCATCTTTTCTTTTGTTATAACCTTTGATGTAGTCAAGAATAAGTATTTCCGCGTTTCCGCCCGTGTCTTTTTTTCCAATTAGTCTTCCCGGAATGACTTCAGTGTTGTTGACAACCAGTATGTCGGATGGTGAAAGTAAATCACAAATCTCATAGAATTTATGATGAGACAGCCTACTTGTTTTCCGATGCAAAAATATGAGTTTTGATTGGTCCCTTTTTCCAATCGGTTTTTGAGCTATAAGTTCCTTTGGAAGGTCGTAGTTATAGTCAGTTATTGAAAACACGATTCCTAACTTTTCCCCAAATAAACTATAAACAGTCCGATTAACATGATTATAAAACCGAATTTTCGTAATGTTTCGTCCGGCATTTCAACAATTTTTTGTAACCAGAACTTCATTCTTTCCGGAAAAGCAAAATACGGCAATCCTTCAACAATCATTACCATACCAAGTACACATAGAAAAAATTTCATTATATCCCTCTGAAAATAATAAACAGAAATTTACAAATTTGTACCTTAAGGAACGTGGACGAAATAACTTCCACAAGTAGGCGCATAGATTTGGGACAAATTTGTTTGATCTCAGATCACAAAAATTGATGGAACAGCCTATCTATTTCAAGATTTTTGGGATTTGAGATCAAACAAAAGCGGCCTGAAGCTGTGATGCATAGTTGTGGAAGTTATTTCGTCCACGTTCCTTAGCATGCTTCAACAATAGCCATGCTATGAGGTTTTTGAGTTTTCCAGAGAAGCTTTTATGAAATCCTTAAAAAGTGGGTGTGGATTCATAGGTCTGGATTTGAATTCAGGATGGAACTGACATCCGACAAACCATGGATGATCATTGATTTCAACAATTTCAACCAGTTCACCGTTTGGCGAAGTGCCACTTATTATCAAACCATTTTCTTCCAGTTTTTCTTTAAATTGGTTATTGAATTCATACCTGTGTCGATGCCTTTCAGAAATATCAGATACGCCGTATGCTTTGAAAGAAAAAGTATCTTTTTTAATGTTGCAGGAATAAGCTCCCAGACGCATAGACCCACCCTTGTCAGAGTTTATATCACGTTTCTGAATTGTTTTAGTTTTTTCATCATACCATTGCAACATCAAATAAATAACAGGAAAAGGAGTTTGAGCATCGAACTCTGAGCTGTGAGCCCCATCCATGCCTGCTGTGTTGCGGGCAAACTCAACTACAGCGACCTGCATTCCAAGACATATGCCAAAAAAAGGAATTTTATTCTCCCTTGCATACTTTGTTGCGGGAATCTTTCCTTCAATACCGCGTGACCCAAATCCGCCCGGTACAAGTATACCATCAACATCAGCAAGCATTTCTTTGGCATTATTTTCAGTTATGGTTTCCGAATCTATAAATTTAAGATTAACACGACAATTGTTAGGGATACCGCCATGGCAAAGTGCCTCATTTAAACTTTTGTATGATTCAGTCAAATTTGTGTATTTCCCAACTATAGCTATTGTAACGGAAAATTCAGGGTTATTTAGCTTGTTAACAATCTGCTTCCATGCATCAAGACGTGGTGCCCTTGTCCAAATGTTAAGCAGTTCAATAATTTTGTCGTCAAGGCCCTGTTTGTGAAATATAAGTGGAACCTCATAAATACAATTCACATCTTTTGCGGTTATTACCGCATCCACACTAACGTTACAAAATAAAGCTATTTTGGCCTTTATATTATCGTCCAGATACCTGTCCGTACGGCACAGGAGAATATCCGGCTGAATACCGATGCTTCTTAGTTCCTTTACGCTGTGCTGTGTGGGCTTTGTTTTGACTTCTCCTGCTGTTCTAATATAAGGAACAAATGTTAGATGAACATACAGGACATTTTCCTTCCCAACATCAGCTTTAAATTGACGTATAGCTTCAAGAAAGGGCAAACTTTCGATATCGCCGACTGTTCCGCCAATTTCAACTATAACTATATCCATACCATCTGCCACAAGCTTTATACTTCTTTTAATCTCATCTGTAATATGCGGAATAACCTGGACAGTACCTCCCAGATATTCTCCCTGGCGCTCTTTAGTGATGACGGAGTGATATATCTTGCCAGTGGTAAAGTTGTTATCCCTGCCCAATATAGCGTTTGTAAAACGCTCGTAATGTCCTAAATCCAGATCAGTCTCTGTGCCATCATCTGTAACAAAGACCTCTCCGTGCTGAAATGGATTCATGGTACCTGGATCAACATTAATATATGGGTCAAGCTTCTGGATAGTTATAGTAAGCCCGCGACTTTCGAGAAGTGCTCCAATGGCAGCAGAAGCAAGCCCCTTTCCAAGAGATGAAATTACTCCACCTGTAACAAATATATACTTTGTATTAGAAACCATATCTCCTCTCAACTTCCTCAACAAACAGGTATTAATAAAGCTTTATTCGGCATCCTTCATTTACCAGGTTACACTTTTTTCGAAAAAGTGTGTATTATCGAATTGAATGCCGATATCGAAACTGGAAATTAGGTAACGCATCTACATCTTTGTATTTTTTCAATTTTCAATTTCTATTTTCAAATTTCACTGCCAAAACACAAGATCAACAAAGTGCAAACTACTTTTGACTTGTCGTGAAGGATGCCCTTTATTCATATAGCTTCTTAAATTCCTTGATGGTTTTTTGAATATCACTTAATCCCTGCGAATCATCTTTATCTTTTTCAACTGAGCTAAGATTCAAATATACTGATTTAAGATATTCAATGTCAAAAAGCTCATCAGAAAAAGAAGTATTCACTTTGATTTTGTCAGCATAAATTTCACGCACCAAAATATCATTATGATAAAATTCAATATGCATAGGGTACCAGGTCTTATTTGTCCACTTCCAATCTCCATAGCGAATTTCCAAAACATCTCTATTGCTTTTATTGTCCTTGTTTATAATTATCCAGCGAACCGGTTGAAAAGTATTTTTTTCTAACCATATTTGGGAAACTGACTCGTCAGGATATTCTGCACCTATCACATAAGCAATTTTGTTTTGAAACCTTCCCAGGCTTGAAACAGATGTATCTACTCCCTGAAGGGAAAGCCTGTTTTGAAGCAATATCCTGGAACGATAAAGGAAAATATCCTTATAGTAGTCAAACCTTGTTTCAGCGTTAGATACAATTTTATTATCAATTACTGTTAAAGCGGCGCCCAAAGAAAAAACATAAATTCTTTTAGCGTTTTCAGACTGAATCTCCGATCGGAATTCTTCAGGAAAATTATATTTCAAGGTTTCTTTAAGCTCAATAATATTTTTTTCAGGGCTAACATCATAAAGCGATAGTTTCTGAGAAATTAAAAGGCTTTTTCCTCTACCGAGTTTTTCGATCATTAATTCCAGAAGATGGGGGCCGGGTATCACATATGCATTAGCTAGTGTATAAAAAAAAACAAAAATTATAAAGCTGAAAAAAGCTAAAAACTTTTGCAAATAATTGTACTTTGTTCCTATCACAACTAATCCCATTCGATTTCCACCCATTGGGTAAAATGTTGACCTTTAGCAATATATTGAAATTATTGTGCTAACTGCTAAGGAACGGGGACGAATTAACTTCCCCAAGTAGGCGCACAGATTTGGGTCGAATTTGTTTGATCTCAGATCACAAAAGTTGAAGGAATAGCGAGCTATTTCAATATTTTTGTGATCTGAGATCAAACAAAGGCGGCCTGAAGCTGTGATGCATAGTTGGGGAAG
>JABZFQ010000321.1 GCA_014237365.1 Desulfobacteraceae bacterium
ACGACTCTCGCCAGAATAATCGCGGGTGAAACAAAATCTTATTTTGTCCATTTTTCCGCTGTTCTTGCAGGAATAAAAGAAATAAGATCTGTTATTGAAGAGGCAAAAAATCAGCAAAAGCTTTATAGAAAAAAAACCATTCTCTTTGTAGATGAAATACACAGATTCAACAAGGCGCAGCAGGATGCATTCCTTCATCACGTAGAAAGCGGCTTGATAACCCTGATCGGAGCTACAACCGAAAATCCCTCGTTTGAAGTTATAGCGCCCCTTTTGTCAAGATGCCGTGTAATTGTTTTAAAAGCTCTTTCGCAGGATGATATCCATGCCATAATTAATAGAGCGCTTAAAGACAGGGAAAGAGGTCTTGGGAATTTAAACCTTGTTTTATCCAAAAATGCTCTATTATATCTTATACAAATAGCAGATGGAGACGCACGTACAGCTTTAAACAATCTTGAAATAGTAGCTTCACTTCTATCATCGGAAAAAAATATTTCAGATAAAGAGAAAAAGTGGCATATAACTATTAAAGATTTAGAATCCGCTCTTCAGAAAAAGAGTCTTGTTTATGACAAATCCGGTGAAGAGCATTATAATATTATTTCCGCGTTTCACAAAAGCCTGCGTGGCAGTGATCCCGACGCAGCGCTCTATTGGCTCGAACGTATGCTTTCAGCAAGTGAAGACCCGTTGTATCCGGCTCGCAGAATGGTAAGATTCGCTTCTGAAGATGTGGGAAACGCTGATCCTCAAGCTCTTGAAGTTGCTTTGAACGCCATGGAGGCATTTAGATTTTTAGGTCATCCGGAGGGCGAACTGGCTCTCGCCCAGGCCGCCGTATATCTTGCCACCGCGCCTAAAAGTAACAGCATATATTTGGCCTTCGGAAAAGTAAAAGATACTATCAAACATACAGGTACGCTTCCCGTTCCTTTACATATAAGGAATGCTCCTACAGACCTGATGAAAGAGTTGGAATACGGAAAAGGCTACAAATACGCACATAATTTTAAAGACGCATTTATTCAGCAGGAATATTTGCCTGAAAAGCTACAAAATCAGCGATATTATTTCCCAACTGACAGGGGTTATGAAAAAATAATAAAGCAAAGATTAGAGAAATGGCTCAGCATGAAGAGCAATGTAGGAAATAAAAACAAAAAGTAAAATCTTGTTGTTTAACATTTTCTGTTATGATAAATAATTGGCATACCAAAGCATTTTCACAAGCATTAAGAAGAGACATATGCCAAACATATTAAATAAAATGGATAAACTTGATATTCCAGTCAAAAATCGTACCAAGGAAATAATATTCTCTATACGCAAGTTAATGCAGGCAGGAGAGTTTTATACCAAGGAATTAAACAAAAAATATCGGGTAAGCGCGCCGCAGCTTAATTGTATTCTATCATTATACGAGAATGGTCCATTGCCTCCCTCACAGATAGCCAAGCATATAATGGTCAAATCAAGCACAGTCACTGGAATTGTTGATCGGCTGGAACAAAAAGGTCTTGTGAAAAGGTTCAGAAATTCACCTGATAGACGAATTATTACCATAGAACTCACAGATTCAGGCAAAAATCTTGCCAAAAATGCCCCGCCTCCCATCCAGCAGAAAATTATTGACGGTCTGAAAAAACTATCTAAAGATGAATTAGATCAAATAATTCTTCCTCTCACAAAACTCACTGATATGCTTGATGTACAAGATCTAGATGTTGAATAAAACCTTAGGAACGTGGACGAAATAACTTCCCCAAGTAGGCGCACAGATTCAGGCCGCCTTTGCCCGATCTCAGATCACAAAAATATTGAAATAGCTCGCTATTCCTTCAACTTTTGTGATCTGAGATCAAACAAATTCGACCCAAATCTGTGCGCCTACTTGGGGAAGTTATTTCGTCCACGTTCCTTATAACATCTTACAAGCCTATCCAAATTCACAAGCCTTCCGTTGTTAGGGTTCGGTAAAAAACAACTTGATAGAATTTGCGCCCAAATTTGCCGTAGATTTAATTGATCTTTATCCGCAAAACCGCAGGAATAGCGAGCTATTTCGAGGACTTTTGCGGATAAAGATCAATTGAAGATATGGTTTTTTAAATTTTGGAAGACCTACTCTGCCGAGGTCGGCTTTTATGGACACTGCAGCCTTACTGCATATTCACAGAAACTCTCTGAATGCCGAGATTATCGAACTGGTTTAAAACTGTGTAGCATCTCTGATACCAAGGGATTTAAAGATTTGTAATATTGCCCGGGAACGGTTAAGGGTATACAGGTGAATCCCATGAACATCATTGTTTACAAGATTAAGCAGTTGTTCTGCCGCCCAGTGAATACCCACCTCTTCAAAATATTCATCATTTTCGGCCCGTGCAACAGATCTTAAAAGACAGGCAGGAAAACAGGCGCCTTCAGCCAGTTCTGCCATTCGAATCATTCCTTTGCGGGTTGTAATGGGCATAACACCCGCAATAACAGGAACATGGATGCCGGCTAATTCACATCGCTCACAAAAATCATAGAAATTTCTGTTGTCAAGAAATAGCTGGGTGACTATATAGTCGGCTCCGGCATCTACTTTTGCCTTTAGATATTCAATCTCCTTAAGCCTGTTCGGAGTTAATGGATGACCTTCCGGAAAACCGGCGACACCAATACAAATGTGCGGGTAATTCTTCTTAATAAATGAAACAAAATCTACGGCATAATCAAAACCATTCTCAATCTGTTTCCAGACCGTCTCACCCTCTGGAATATCCCCTCGTAGCGCAAGGATATTTTCAATATTGCCTTCAGCGGCTTTCTCAAGAATCGACATTAGCTCATCTCTGGTCGAGCCCACACATGTTAAATGAGAAACCACTGTTAAACCCATGTCTTTCTGAATTTGGACA
Source organism: Desulfobacteraceae bacterium (assembly GCA_014237365.1). Taxonomy (GTDB): domain Bacteria; phylum Desulfobacterota; class Desulfobacteria; order Desulfobacterales; family ETH-SRB1; genus B13-G4. The sequence continues at coordinate 2,910 of JABZFQ010000321.1, forward strand.
ACCAGATTGGCTGTATCATCACGCGTTGATCCGCCCGCCCCATAAGTAACACTTGCATAAGACGGTTTAAGCTGCATTAAATTTGAAATAATCTGAAAAAGTTTATCAAATCCTGCTTTTGTTTTAGGGGGAAAGAATTCAAGGCTCAAAGAGGGTCTATTTGAATTAAGTATTTCTTTTACAAGCATGATATATCCTTTTTTTTGTTTTTGTGGTTCAATCAGCGAAAATCAATTTATTTTACATACTTTCTCAACCAAACGCAAGGATTGTTTCAAGTGAAAGCAATTTTGTCTCAATTTTTTCACACTTAATTTCTAAGCAATGTCAAGGCGGCAAAGGGGCAAATTCAATTTTTGAGTCCAAATTTTTTAGGAGATGGATTTTTGTTTTTTACAAATCACTTGACATTATAAAATATTCATTTTAAACTATTTTAGTTGAAATTATTTTAGATAATATAATGTTAACAATAATATTATTATATTAATAAACCAACTATTTTAAGGGAGGAAGTAAAATGCCGGTAAAAACAATGAGATGTCCTAAATGTAACCACAGTTATAATCTGCCGTCCAGAGAAGCTGAATATGGCTTCAAGAGATGTCCAAAGTGTGGGCATAGAAAAAAAGATAGCAAAAACCAACTCTTAAAGAATTTCAAGAGCGCTGGGTTGGCAAGGGAGCATACAGCAAAAGCTATATAAAACCAGGTAAAGGAACAAGGAGAAACAATTGGTTAAACCATTCAACAGGAAACAAATAGAAACTTCTAAGACTTTGTTTGGTAAAGATACAGTAGATATGCTCCTTCAAGTACATGAAGATGCATTATGGATACTCGAAAATCTTGGGGTGGGCTGTAAACAGCCGGAAATTCAAGAAGCCTATAAGAAGTATGAATCTGAAGGCCTGGCTGTTTTATATGAAGACAGGATATTTGTCACTTCTGAATTGGTTAAGCGATGTCTTAATAATGTTCCGGGTCTAAATGAATTTTTTGTCCCTCTGAACAGTTTCTTTATAGGAGGAACTGCGCCATATGTTTATGATGACAAAGCAGGAAAAGGGGGCGTTGTTCCTACAGAAAAACATGTGGTTCGTATCGCTCAAACTGCCGAAAAAAATAATGTAGTAAGCGGTATGGGTAGAGGTGTAAAATTAAAAGATGAAGTCCGGCAAATGAATATAATGGATGAGAACTGTAATAAGCCGCTTTATTTTGCTGTAACCTCAGACAGATCTCTTGCAAGGGCAGTGCAAATTCATGAAAAAAGAAAGAATATTATGATCGTTTTCTGCCTGACCCGCCCCCCCCTTGAGGTCAATGAAAACTTCTCAGAATATTTTGTAAAAGTTGTAAAGGCCGGCTTACCGGTATTTATATCAGCAATGCCCATGGCCGGCATAAGTGCGCCTTATTGTTATAATGGAGTTCTTGCTATGACACATGCAGAAGTTTTGTTCGGCATGTGTGCTGCTCAATTACTCAATCCTGGTGTAACATGCGTACATGCAGGTTTTCCGACCATTGCCGATCCCAGGATAGAATATAATCCCAATTACGGTCTAATAAGCCATAATTTACTGAATATCCTTATGAGCCATCTTAATCTAATTCTTGATATACCAACATTCCAAAGCGCAGGAACAACTCATGAAGAACATCCCACGCCTAAGGCATATGATGATGCAAAAAAAGGTCAGGCTTTATGCATGAAATATGGATTTCATATGATCCGGCATCCATTTTCTTTTCTCCGCTATCTAATTGATTTCTCTTTAGAAAAACTTGAAAAAAGCATTGAAATCGCAGAAAAAATCAGTCCTGATGATGCCCCTGAAGTCGAGATGCCGGTATATGACGAAAGAGGAATGGAATCTATAAAGCGCAACGGCCTAAAAATGTATATGGACGACCCGCTTACTACAGCAAACCTTGGGAAAATTTTTGTAAATTAAGTCGTCAATTAAACCTAAGTTGAGCGATTTTTTGGGGAAGAAATGTGCTTAGATCTTGATGCATAAGGATTTGCGAAAACCGCAGGCATACCCGTGGATATGTCGAGGATTTTCGCGAATCCTTGATGCGCAAGAGATCAGTGCAGATCGAGCCAAAAATCGCTCAATTTAGGTTAAAATAATATATAGGGAGTTTAAAAAATGCCAAGCATAGCAGGTATTATATCACAGCATGGAAGAATCAGTTTCAACTCGACAAAACAAGTAGGTAAAATGCTGAAGTATATGCGCCATCGTGGTTCAGATAACAGCATTATACGGACTCTTACAGATGACAGAGGTGCTTTGGGAGCCAATGAAATTAATTTAACTCCCGATAAAACTTATTGTACTTCAATTGAAGAACTTCCTTATGTACTTTTTGACGGAGAGCTTTACAATGATAGATCTGAAGGTCAAAGTGACATAGAACTTTTCAAACAATATTATGAAAAGTATGAAAAAGATTGTTTTTCAAAGCTTTATGGAAGCTTTTCTTGCGCAATCATTGAAAAGGATGAAGAAGTGATTCTTGCAAGGGATCATGTTGGCGCAAGACCTCTGTTTTTTGGTTCAGATAATGGCACTTTTTATTTTAGCTCAGAAATGAAGGGGTTAAAGGATCATGTTCAGTTTAATATACAGGAACTTGCTCCAGGCAACTCATACAGCTCAAAGAAGGGAATGAAAAATTTTGAGTCCTATTCTCCTGAATTACCTGCATTTAATGATATGAAAGAGGCCACAAATATTCTGAGAGATCTTTTAATAGAGGCTGTTAAGATAAGAATGGATGGTGTTGGTGGAATCTCTTTAAGCGGCGGTCTGGATAGTTCTATTATAGCAACCATAGCCAAAGAATTTAACCCAAATCTAAAAGTCTTTACCGGTGCAGTTAAAAAAGCTCCGGGTCCGGATCTGGAAAATGCAAAGTTAATGGCAAAATTTTTAGGTCTCGAACACCATATATATTTAATCTCTGATTCAGATGTAGAAAATTTTATCAGTGATGCAGTATGGTATCTGGAAAGTTTTGATGAAGACTGTATCTCCGGTATTATTTCTAATTATTATGTATCAAAGATGGTTAAGGAATACACTAACTGCATTTTTGTAGGTGAAGGGGCTGATGAACTTTTTGGCGGTTATCGTATGGTTTTGAAAAATCCAAAGGTTAAAAGTGATGAGCAAAGAGAACTGCTGGCAAAAAAGCTTTTGGAAATATCTTATAATACTGCATTAAGGCGCCTGGATCGCGCCTGGATGGCTAATGGAGTTCAGTATAGAACTCCTTTCTTAGATAAAAAAATAGTTGATTTCAGCCAGAAGATCCCCATGAGCTGGAAAATCTATGGAGAAAAACAGATTGAAAAGTACATCCTGAGAGAGGCATTTAGAGATATACTTCCTGAAAAAATAGCAAATCGTGAAAAACTAAGGTTTGCCATGGGTGTTGGTATGGATGATATCATGGATGAACTCATCTCCGATAAAATTGATCCCAAAGAATTCAAAATGAGACCAAAAGCAGCTTATGGTTTGCCATTCGCTTCTTTTAAAGAATTGTATTACTATGATGAATTTTTAAAACAATTTCCACCTTCCTATGAAAAACAAACCGTTAGATGGGATCCTTTTAAGTAAAACTATTAATTGAGGTAGATTAATGTCATTTCCAACAAAATATAAGTATTTAATTATCGGTGCGGGCATACATGGATTGAGCACCGCATATCATCTATCAAAGGAATTAAAACAAAAAAAAATCGGTTCCGGCAAAGATATTCTTGTTATTGATAAAGCAGCAATCGGAGCCGGCGCTTCAGGTATTGCATGTGGTATAATAAGGAATAACTATTTTCAGCCGGCCATGCGGGAACTCATGGCTCATAGCGTTGCCCTTTGGGAAGAAGATGCAAAAGGATACGGATATAATCCGGTAGGCTATATGCAGATATCCTGCGAACCTATGCATGCCGATGTTTCTGAAATTCATAAGCAGCAGCAGGAGATAGGCTATGATTCCTTGTTTATTGAGGGAGAAAAAGAATGTCTGAAATATATGAGAGAAAATATTTTTCATGACTGGCAGGCTAAAAATATTACATCTGTTTTGCATGAATTAAAAGGTGGGTATGCACACAATACAAAATCACTTTATCGCCTTGCCGATAAGGCAGAAGCTGAAGGCGTAAGAATTCTTACAGGGGTTAAGGTTACAGGATTAAAAACAGACAATAATTCTGTAACCGCCGTAGAAACTCAAAAAGGAAATATTAAATGTGATTATGTAATAATTGGAGCCGGACCATGGGCTAAAAGTTTCTGGGACATGCTTGATCTGCCTGATCAAATAGATATCAAAGATAATGATGGTAATATTCATAAAAATGTTAGTATGTGGACATACTGGGGTCTTGTCGAGGGCACTCTTGGAGTTCCGCCTGACTATGCTATGAATAACGATGGCAAGATGCCCCCTGTTATTCATGTTGATACCGATGCCCCTCTATATTCCAGTGAGGACGGATCACTTATTACTGACGAAATGTGGGGTATATATTATAAGCCTGACTTTCATTTCAACGGTGTTCAGGGAGGAGCAGCTCCATATATTGTTAAAGGAGAAGTCAAGGTTGATCCATATGGAATTGATTCTCCGGATTTTGTTGTGGGCCCGGATTTTGTTCATATGTGGACATCTGCTCTTGCCCACTGTCAGAAAAGGTATGAGAATAAATATCAAAACTATAAAAATGAGCCGTCTGGCGGCCTCGGTGCCTTTACACCTGACAATTTCCCTGTTTTCGATAAAATGAAAGATAATTGCTATATGATCCTTGATTCCAATCATGGTTACAAAATGATCGGTGTCGGCAAACTGGTTGCCAAAGAAATTACAGGAGAAAAACAGAATCTGCTCAAACCTTTCAGATTTGAACGTTATGCCAAAGGGGAACTACACCCTGTTTCCAACAGCCCTTTCCCATGGAGCTAGTAACGACACATGAATACAACATTGCAAGTTTTGGGAGAAAAAATGGATCTCGAAAACTGTAATCTTTTGGAAAAAATACATCAGGACGCATTAAAGATTCTGGAAGAAGTAGGAGTTAAATGCACATCTATTGAAGTCAGACAGGTCTTTGAAGATACCGGTCTGGCTGCTTTTGATGAAACTACAGGCCATCTTCATATTCTGAGTCCGCTGGTTGAACAGGCAATTAGCACCGCTCCCAAAAGAGATAAGTACTGGGTTCCGGAAAACTCATTCGGAGTGGGAGGTACAGCTCCTTTTGTCTATGATGACAATTCTGGTGAATTAGTAGTCCCAACTTTCGAACACCTTACAAAAATAGCAAAAACAGTAAATGAAACAGAAGTGATAAATTTTATGGCAAGAGGGGTATTGGTAAGAAACCAGGAAGTAAAAGTAATAGATACAATAATTGAAAATTGTTCAAAGCCAATATACGTTGCAGCCGTAACTGATGAAGGAATAGCAAGAGTTCAGCAGGTTCATGAAACCAGAGGAAAACTGACAGTACAGTTTTCCATTATAAACAGCCCTCTGAATCTTATAGAAGGAATGATAGATCCTTTTCTATCCTGTATTCGCAAGGGCATCCCTGTATATGTTTCAACAATGCCCATGGCGGGACTCTCAGCGCCTTACAGTATGTCAGGACTCTTGACTTTGACTCACGCTGAAGCCTTATTCGGGATAACCCTTGCTCAACTGGTTAATCCAGGCATAATGGTTGTTGATGCAGGCCTGCCTTCCATTGCTAATATTCAGAAAAACTATTCTGTTGATCTTGGTATGGTATCTCACAATATCGCCAATCTTCTTTTAGAAAAAATAAATAAAAAACTTAACATCCCTTCCATACAGACTGCTTGCACCACAAATCAGGAAAAACCAAATGAAAAGTCCGAGAAAGACGCGATTAATGGCTATGCATTGATGAAAAAATACGGCTTTCATCAAATGAGGCATGCTTTTGGTTTTTTAAAGGAACTTGTTTCATTTTCCATAGCAAAGCTTGAAAAACATATAGTTCTCTGTAAAGAAACCATACCCGACCAGGCTCCTGACTATGAAATTGAACCTTATGATCCTGAAGGTTTCGATGCTATTAAACGCAATAGCAGCCAACCCAATTATATGCGCGATGACCATACCCTGAAAAACACAGGCAAATCTTTTTTAAACTGATTTTGGTTCAGGACAAGGCCCGAAAAAATTTTCAACCACAGGCATAGGAAGGTGGACGAAATAACTTCCCCAACTATGCATCACAGCTTCAGGCCGCCTTTGTCCGATCTCAAATCCCAAACATCTTGAAATAGCTCGCTATTCCCTCAATTTTTGTGATCTGAGATCGAACAAATTCGACCCAAATCTGTGCGCCTACTTGCGGAAGTTAATTCGTCCACGTTCCTAAGTAGTGGTTTAAGGTTTATTATGAATCGTTTTGTTAATTGTTTTCTGATTATAATCATTACATTATCTCTTTGTCTTCCTGTTTTGGCAGCGATAGATTCCGAAGTTCCATCATCTGATCCAGGCGTTTCATCTAAACAGCGAGGTATGGACAACAAGCTGATCATGCTCTCCTCTTTACTGGAATTACAGACGAGTCTAAAAAAACGGATGGAGGATATCCGTACTGAGATGGAGAAGACCTCTTCCGTAACAGAAAAGTCTGACTTTGCCGAAACGCTGAAAAAACTTGATCTCCAATTGGCGCAGGCAAAGAGAAATTTTCAGGAGATAGCTACGGGAGTTGATTTCAGCCTTTTTTCAGATAAAAAATCTGGGCAGTTTGCCTGGAAAGAGGAGCTGACTTCATTGGTCAAGCCGCTTATTAAAGAGCTGAAAAGCCTGACCGACCGTGCCAGGCAGAAAAGCCGTCTTCATGAGGATGTGGAAAAATATCGGAAGATGCTTGCTGTTGCCCGTGATGGGCGAAATCAGCTAACGATGCTTAAATCTAAGGCTTCGAATAAAGAACTGCAAAAGACACTGCAAGGCTTGTTTCCTGAATGGAAAAGTTTGGAAAATCAGATGAGCAGTAAACTGCAAGTGGCACGCTTACAGCTTGAACAATTGAAGGAGGATGAAACTTCTTTTATTGAGTCATCAAGCCGGATGATTAAAAATTTTTTTAAAACCCGGGGACTTTATCTGTTTATTGTTGTTTTGGTTGTGGGAGGCACTCTGATTATTGCCAGGCTTGGCTACAACTTCATGGTCAAGGTTGTCCCGGGTTTTAAGGCATCTTATCGTCCATTTCATATCAGATTGATTGATATCCTCTTCCGTGGCTTTAGTTTATTATTCGCCATTTTGGGTCTTATCCTGGCTCTTTATATGGTAGAGGACTGGGTTCTATTAAGTCTTGCTATCCTTTTTTTGTTAGGTATTATCTGGACAATCAGAAAGACTATACCTAAAATCTGGGATCAGGTAAGATTGATGCTTAATATCGGGGAAGTTCGTGAGGGTGAGCGTATAGTTCTCTATGGAGTTCCATGGCTGGTGGAGCGTATTCATTTTTTCAGCAGCCTGAAAAATCCAGACTTGGAGGAGGACATTCGCCTGCCCATTAATGAGTTACTCGGAAAAGTCTCACGGCCATTTAAAAAGGGAGAATCATGGTTCCCCTGTCGGAAAAATGACTGGGTTATCCTGGCTGACGGCACCAGAGGCAAAGCGGTGAGCCTATCCCACGAGATGGTAAAACTCGTTATGCGGGGTGGCGCACACAAGACATATCAGACCGATAATTTTCTGGCCCAGTCCCCCCTGAACCTTTCCACCAGCTTCAGGATCAAGGAGTTCTTCGGGTTGAGTTATGATCTGCAGGACGGAGTCACCAACGTAATGCTGACAACTTTAAAGTCCTTTATTGCTGAAAAAATAGAAGAAAATGGGTATAAGCAGAGCCTCCTCAATCTGCGGGTAGAATTTATGCAGGCTGGCAGCAGCTCTCTGGATATTGTGGTTATTGCTGATTTTAATGGCAAGGAGGCGCCTTTGTATAACAGATTGCGCCGGTCTATCCAGAGATGGTGTGTTGATTGTTGCAGCGCCAATAATTGGGAAATTCCCTTTCCTCAGCTTACTGTGCACCGTCCGGTTCCAGAGGACTGTGAACATACGAACTCATCAAACATAATAATTTGAACCATGATCTCCCAAGTTAGGAACGTAGACGAATTAACTTCCACAACTATGCATCACAGCTTCAGGTCATTCTTGTCCGATCACAAATCACAAAAATATTGAAATAGCTTGCTATTCCATCAACTTTTGTGATCTGAAATCGAACAAATCTGACCCAAATCTGTGCGCCTACTTGTGGAAGTTAATTCGTCCACGTTCCTTA
>JABZFQ010000322.1 GCA_014237365.1 Desulfobacteraceae bacterium
TTAGCCTTTTATTTTAATTTCAAGAAGTTATCGTATTTTATGCGTTTGGTGTTGAACAACTTTTTAACGCTATTATTAGGGCATATGGGGCTGTATTGTACTAAAATTTCAATATCTGCGTAAATAATGGCATTTACTGCGTAAATTTTTTAAATTCTGGTGACTCATAAATACGGATAACAGGCTGATCCTTTTGATAAAAATCGACCCCGCAAAATACCAGAGAGCCAAGATTACTTATAGCTTCCTTATAACCTGGATCAATTTGAACAGCTTTTGCAAAAAATTTTTCAGCTTTGTTAATTTTCCCCTGTTGCAATAAAATAATTCCTATCTGATTATATGCCTGCTTATAATCAGGATTAATTTTAATAACCTGTGTAAAATTAACCAATGCCTCTTTAATTTTTTTCTGCCTTAATAAGATACAGCCTAACTTATAATGAGCATCACTATATTCAGAATCATTTTTTATGGCTGATTTATAGTGAAAAACAGCTTTATCAAACTTTTTCTGGATAATTAGAACATTCGCAAGATTATAATGCGCGTCAGCAAATTCAGGATCTATGAGGATCGCTTTTTTGTAATGCTGTACTGCTTTTTCAAGTTTGCCAAGGGCTGTGAGCACATTAGCTGTATTATTATGGATTCCTGTGTGTTTCGGGTCTATTTTAAGCGCCTTTGAATAATAGAATAAAGCTTCTTCAAATCTACCAAGCTTGTGCAGAGATATGCCAAGATTATCAAGCGCAATAAAGTAATTCGGTCTAATTTGCAATGCTTTCTTAAAATGAAAAACAGCATCATTTAATTTATCGTCACGCATCAGAGCTAATCCCAAATCATTATAAGCCAGCCAGTTGTGATCTGTCGCTTTAACAGCATTTTCAAAGAGTGTGATGTTGTTTTTCCAGTGAGATGCCTGATGGAAACTTTGTATTGTTAATACTAAAAGGATTGATATTGCAAGAATAGAAGAAACAATCTTTTTGTTAGTCCATTTTTTTAGAAGTTCTGAACCGCCCCATGCTAATATAATAAAAATTCCAACAAAAGGGACATAGGCCCAGCGGTCAGCCATGGCCGGCCAAAGTCCGGCCTGTTTTAATCCAATAACTGGAATAAGGGTTCCAAGAAACCATAGCCATCCCATGCACAGATATGGCTTTTTCCTAAGGTTCAAAAGCACCAGAAATGAAATGGAAGTTAGAAACAAACCAGCTCCAAATACCTGCCAGATAGGCAAAGTATCAGGAAATGGATAAAAAACCGTCAGGTTTTTTGGCCAGATCATCTTTTCAATGTATTTTACATATGATAGCAGAGCGTTTGCAATCCGGAGCTGCATAGGTACCAATTCCGTAGATACCACTATTCCATAGCAGTGAACGGCTAAAGAGGATATATATACTGAAACTGCAGAAAGAGCGAAAAAAGGGATCTTTTCAAGGATCAGATTAAATGGAGATTGATTTCGTAGACGTTCAAGAGGCCAGTAGTCAAGCAAAAGGAGAACAAACGGCAAGGTTACGAGCATTGGTTTAGCCATAAGGCCAAGCATTAAGAGTAATAATGTAAGAAGATATCTATAAAGGCTGGGACGTGTGGTGTAATGAACGTAGGCCAGCATAGTCAGCATCCAGAAAAAGGTGCTCAACACATTCTTTCGTTCAGCCACCCATGCAACCGATTCTACATTGATAGGATGCAATGCGAACAGCGCTGCGACAAATGCGCTTTGCCAGAGCGCCCCTGTCATATGTTGAAGAATGAAAAAAAGAAGCAAGGTATTTGCTATATGAATCTGCAAGCTGGTCCAGTGGTGACCCATTGGGTTCAACCCATAAAGCTCGCAGTCCAGCATGTGAGAAAGCCATGTCAAGGGATGCCAGTATGCAATGTCAGTAAAAGAAAAAGCCCAGGCAATACCATCAATTGTTAAGCCGGACTGAACTTTAGGGTTTGCAGCAACATATCCTAAGTCATCAAGGTTAACAAAATCAAAATTTTTAACCTGCCAGTAAGCAATGAGGATTGTAAGAATTAAAAGCAGACAAACAGAAAGGATTTTATAATGATGCTTAATATCGATAAATTGTTGCATAGTTTAAAATTTTTGTATCACAAAATTGTTTATCGCAGGCATAGCCTTGCTACACCTGCGATAAATTTAATGTTTGAGCAAAAAATGTCATTCCAGAAAAGACAACTATTTAAGATTCGACAATACCACCATCAGAGTTGATCGTGTAAGTCTTTGTTCCAGTATTAGTATGTGTGAATGTCTGACCAGATGTTATTACGCCGGCTTTATCAATTGCTAAGGCTGTTCCAGCCATTGTTATATCACCATTGGCGCTAAAACCTGCAGGTGGAGAAGTAAAAGCTATACCAGTATCCGCGACCTCAGCCAAAGCCGCAGTGATATAATTCCTTGCTTCGGTCTCAGCAGCAACATTCGCTCCCTTTGTTCTATACGCAATAAAGTTCGGGATAGCAATAGCTGCCAAAATACCGATGATCGCGACAACGATCATCAGTTCGATCAGTGTAAAACCTTTTTCATTCATTGCTTTTCTTTGTTTAAGTTTTCTAATCATTTTAAACCTCCTTTTTTAAGTTATTATTTTTGAAAAACTTGTTAGATGTTTTGAGTCTGCCTGCCGGGATTTTTCTTGAAAGTTTTATGATTCACCTCCTTTTTTAACTGATTTTTGTTCTAATGATTTTTTTATTTTTCTGTTTTGATTTTGTAATTATATGAATGCAACTAGTGTTCCATATTATTTTACATCAAATTGTTTTATTAAGAGCAGGCCACAAAGGTTTTAATTACAAAGTGTTATGTAAAATATTTTTTCAATATCCAGGATTTATATCTTCCTGACTGCAACAACAAAACCAGTGATTTTAACCAATGGCATGTTATTTTCACCACTTTTTGACAGGATATACAGAATGCTCAGGATTTTTCACCGCAAAGCCGTGAACACAGAGATAAATATTTTTAGCAGAATATTGGGCATCCTTTATTTTGTAGTTTACATTTTTTTAACATTGACGGATGCTGGCAAGCTTTGATGTTTGTTCACTTTGTGAAATACGGGTTATAAATTTTTGGTATTATGTTACCTTTCATGATATAAAGTCAAAATTTAATACTTAGGAACGTGGGTTTTCTAATTTTTTATCTTGACTTTTTTGTAAATTTATAAATCTTTTTCTTTTCAATAATTTATAATTATTTTCCTAATGATTTGTTATTATTAGCAATAAAAAATTTACAAAAAAAGTCAGGAACTATTTTTCGAAAACTCAAGTACTTAGAGCCTATTTCAGTAGGCGACTAAGCGCGACCCAAAAGGCCAGTTGGAAGGGGCACGAACCATGTGTGCATGGCCTACTGAAATAGGCTCTTAGTGCCTGAACGAAAAACTATTAAATTAAAAGGCTCAACCCAACCTACAAGAAATCAAGATTTTCGTTCAGACACTTATTAAGTTTAGGAGATTAAATTGGAGAAAACAATTGAAAAAAGAGTAGGAAAGCTCAGGGAATCTCTTGCAGACAATAATATTGATACCCTGCTGGTACTTGTTGAGGAAAATCGCCATTATTTAAGCGGTTTTACAGGCAAGGATACCCAATTTGATGAAACAGCAGGGGCTCTTTTTATAACAGATAAAAGACTAATACTGGCCACAGATTCGCGCAATGACCTGCAGGCAGCAAAGGAAGCGCCTCTTTATGAAATCATTTGTTATAAAAAGGGGCTGGTTAATGAACTTCCAAATATTATCAATGCTCTTAAAACAAAAAGGCTCGGCTTTGAAAGCATACGCATGTCATATATGCAGTATAACAAAATCTGCAAACAGTTCAGTTCTTCAAATATAAATATCGAAATCGTTGAAGCTGACAATATTATGGAATGTCTGCGTACAATAAAAGAACAGTCAGAACTTGAAGAAATAAAAAAAGCATTGTTTATTGCTGAATCTGTGTTCATAAATTTTGCAGAAAATATCATTAAGCCCAGAATGACGGAAAAAGAGGCGGCATGGATACTTGAGAAAAATTTGCGTGAAGCCGGCGCTGACTCTTTATCGTTTCCGATAATTGTAGCATCAGGCCCAAACAGCGCACTTCCCCATGCAATTCCTGGAAACCGTAATTTTCATAAAGGGGAACCAATTCTTTTTGACTGGGGAGCAAGGCTGAATGGTTACTGCTCTGATATTAGCCGGACACTTGTAATCGGAAACCCGGATGACAGGTTTAAAAAAATTTTTAAGACAGTCCTTGATGCCCAACTTAAAGCAATTGATGCTATAAAGCCTGGAATAAGTTCAAAGGCTGTGGATGAAATAGCACGAAACCATATAATCAGTATGGGTTTTAAGAATAATTTTGGTCATGGGCTGGGGCATGGAATAGGACTGGCTGTTCATGAACCTCCCGGAATCAGCCCGCTAAAAGATACGTTGATTGAGAGTCAGATGGTTTTTACCGTCGAACCCGGCATCTACATACCCGGATGGGGCGGTGTCAGGATTGAAAACATGGTAGTAGTCAACGAAAATGGAGCTGAAGTACTGAACAACCATGATCCATCAACATTGCTGTCAGGGGTAAAGTAACCGTTGCATAGTTCATTGGAAAAAACTATGAACTGTTAATCGACAACTATAAACCGTTTCTCTGTTCCTGTTATCATTCCCACTCTGGAGCTTTGGAACGAGGTAATGAAAGAGTACCAGTTCCTAAGGACTCGCCCAAAAATAAATTTATATTTTGATGCGCCGATCCATCCCGCATGACTGCGTTGCTCGTCGGTTAAATAGCCTCGCTATTCGCCCTCCTCGCGCCTTGTCATGTGAGCGCCTCGACACCTCAAAATGTAAATTTATTTTTGGGCGAATCCTAAGTTGAGCGATTTTTTCTCGTGAACTGTAAACCGTGAACCGTATTTCTATGCCATCATTAGACATCCATGTTGATCAATATCTGAATTATCTCCTCATTGAAAAAGGACTTTCAAAAAATACTATAGAATCATATAGCAGTGATCTGACGAGATATCTTGATTTTCTGAAAAAAAAAAGAATACATGCAATTGATGACGCTGATGCCACTGCTATATTAAAACACTTGATATCTCTGAGAATTTCAGGACTTGGGGCAAGATCAAGAGCAAGGCATCTTGTAACCATCAGGGGATTTTACAGATTCCTTGTAGAAGAAAAGGTAATAAAAAATGATCCCACAAGAATTATTGACCTTCCCCAAAGCGGCCTCATGCTTCCCGATGTTTTGTCTTTTGAAGAAATTAAACGCGTGTTAAATACTCCAGATATAAACAAACCGACAGGAGCAAGAGATGCAGCAATGATAGAGACCATTTATGCTGCCGGCCTGAGGGTATCGGAACTTGTTAATTTAAAAGTTCAGGATGTAAATCTGGAAGCCTGTTTTGTAAGAGTTTTTGGAAAAGGCTCAAAGGAAAGGGTGGTACCTATAGGTCTTTATGCAAAAAAAAAAATCAACTACTACATAAAGACTTTCAGGCCAAAGCTTTTAAAAAACATAGTAAGTCCGTATCTCTTTGTTGCAAGGGCAGGAAAACCCATGACACGTCAAGGTTTCTGGAAACTGCTTAGAAAATATGGACAAAAAGCAGGAATTATCAGAAAAATCAAACCTCACAGTTTAAGGCACTCTTTTGCAAGCCATCTGCTTGAAGGCGGCGCAGACTTGAGGTCGGTTCAGATTATGCTGGGTCACGTTGATATTTCCACAACACAAATTTATACTCACGTAGCTCGGGAGCATCTTAAAAAAATTCACGAAAAATTTCATCCAAGAAAATAATAATTAAAATAAAAGTTTCCCAAACGAAAATCACATTACCAAGTCCTACCTTGAATTTCGTCTTAGAGCCTATTTCAGTAGGCGACTAAGCGCGACCCAAAAGGCCTGTTGGAAGGGCACGAACCATGTGTACATGGCCTACTGAAATAGGCTCTTAGTACTGAGGAAGACAGAAAAAAAGCTCAAGAAAAGAAACTCAAGAAAAAGGAGGAAATAGATTTGCGCAAAAAAGGCTCACCGATTAATTTGACAGACGTTCAGAGAAATAATGGTATTGAAGTTGCATTTGTCCAGGTTTCAGGGGTAAACCTGGATACTGAAACGCTGAAGGGGCTTGATATTAGAGGCATCGACTGGATTGGTCTGCCAAGCTCCAAAACAATTCTGCTTGATCAGGAAATGAATAGGTGGGACTTTAATTCGTTAAAACAAATAGTTACGCGAACTAAACTCGCTATTCTTGAAATTGAAGGATGGGAGATTTATACAAAACCAGTCCTTTTCAAAGATTACGGGGATGTGGTCTTTTGTGTTGTCAAAGATTTTCAAGGCAACGAGTTAGGGTGTTTTCTATTAAAAGATGTTCCAAAAGGATCTACAAAAGCATTATCACCAACAAGATTCTGTCGAACCATGCTACCCATTGGTTCAGCAGGCATGAACAATAAATGTCGATCCGATCCTTGCAGCAAACGTATTGGCAACTATAAATTCATCAGATCAAACTGGTGCTATTTGTGGCATTAATCAGAATGTAAAACTTGCACAAATCGTGTAATCGAATTATAGTATCCTGAACCGTTTGGGAAATTTTTATGACAATATTCAATATTCAATTGCTTTGGTCTTCAATCATCAATCAAGACTATAGTTAGGTGCTTCCTTGGTAATTATTACATCATGAACATGGCTTTCTCGCAAACCAGCAGCAGTAATCTTAACAAACCTGGCTTTTTCTCTCAATTCTTCAATAGTTTGGCAACCCACATATCCCATACCTGCCCTTAATCCTCCAACGAGCTGAAAAATATTCGCAGAAAGTGTGCCCTTATAAGGCACGCGCCCAACAATGCCTTCAGGAACCAGCTTGTCATTCTCAATTGCTTCACCCTGGTAGTATCTGTCCTTACTTCCCTTTTTCATTGCTTCAATAGATCCCATGCCCCTGTATAACTTGTAGCTGCGGCCCTGGAAAAATATTGACTCGCCCGGGCTTTCGTCTATTCCGGCAAAAAGCCCTCCGAGCATTACCACATGCGCGCCTGCTCCAATAGCTTTTGTAATATCACCTGAAAATTTTATACCGCCGTCAGCAATCAAAGGCACACCTGACTTATTTGATATGGATCTGCAATTCATTATACCTGTAACCTGAGGAATGCCTATACCCGCCACTATACGAGTAGTGCATATGGACCCTGGCCCTATTCCGATTTTTACTCCGTCGACCCCGGCTTTAACAAGATCATCCGCACCTTTCGCAGTACCAACATTACCTGCAATCAGCTCAATGTCCTTGAAATTGCTTTTTAAAATTTTCACAGCATCTATAACGTTTTTTGAATGACCGTGAGATGTATCTATTAATATAACATCAGCGCCTGCTTTTAAAAGCGCTTCCGCGCGCTCTTTCATATCAGGACCGACACCAACAGCAGCTCCAACCCTTAGCCTGCCCATGCTATCCTTACAAGCGTTAGGATATTTTTTTATCTTCTCAATATCCTTTATGGTTATCATGCCTGTAAGTCGTCCATTTTTATCAACTACAAGAAGTTTTTCGATCCTGTGTTTATGAAGCAGTTTTTTAGAATCTTCCAGGGTAATTCCCTCTGATACAGTAACAAGATTTTCCCTGGTCATTACTTCTGAAACCTTTTTCTCCATATCGGTCTCGAATCTCAGATCCCTGTTTGTCACAATGCCGACCAGTTGATCTCCTTTTGTAACAGGAAGTCCGGAAATGCGGTACTCTTCCATAAGGTTAAGCACCTCATGGACAGGCTGGTCAGGATGAACAGTAACCGGATCAATAATCATACCGCTTTCCGATTTTTTTACTTTATCGACATCCAGAACCTGACTTTCTATACTCATGTTTCGATGTATAAAACCCAAACCACCCTCTCTCGCTATACTTATGGATGTTCTGGCCTCAGTTACAGTATCCATGGCAGCGCTAACGATAGGGATATTTAAGGTAAGGTTTTTAGTCAAACGGGTATTGATATTCACATCTTTGGGCAATATATCAGAATAGCCTGGTATCAACAAAACATCATCAAAAGAATATGCCTCTTCAGGAGGTATTTTGATCATAAATTTCTCCGGAAATTATTAATTAAGTATCGGTTTACGGTTCACGGTTCACGGTTCACCGGTTGATCAAAACGGGTTACCAGCTTAAAGCAGGACACTTTCCGCCGTTTTAGCTCTATGGTAATTCCACAATCAAGCGAAATCTAATGAATTAATAACCAACTGAATTTACAGGCTGTCCCGCCTTAAGTTACTATCCGAAAATTATAACCTCATTATGAAGTGAACTATTACCTAAAATCATGTACGAAAGAGGGCCAGTCAAAAATGGCCCGAAGCTGAGATGCAAAAATATAACGTTATTTTTCACCACATCTTCAGATTGGATGAGGATAGAACGTAACTTCGCACGGCAGTCCTATGACAATAATCTTCTGTTTGTTTTTTTCCAATTCTGAATAACATTGCATTTCTTTCATTGTTATTGGCAAAATAGATGTCAAGGGACAGAGCACCAGCCGTCCGGTAACTATTTCTTTCCTTTTTTTGCTATTGTCAAAAACTTCATCAATACTGCGGGTACTCCCTACAAAACAATGCAGGTGATTAAAAAGTGTCTCTGCAAACATGAATAAAAAAGATTTTTGCTAAAAAAATTAAGATTGTTATAGACTAAAAGCAATATATTTTGTATGAGCATGGTTAAAACTCTATTCAAAGGAGCGCAACCATGCAAAATCCAGCGAATCCAGCATTAACACTTTTTTGTCCCAGAAAAAGCTGCAAATATTATCAATCATCCGAGAACGCAATTACCAAGGATGGTGTTTATAAAACAAAATCCGATTCTGAGCCAAGACAAATGTTTTATTGTAATGGTGGCAAACATAGATTCTCAGAAACCGGATATTCCGATTTTTTTGGAAAGCATGGCAGCTTTAAAGAATATGAGCAGACGGCAAAGCTAAGCTCTTACGGCCTTGGCACTGATTCAATTGCCGATGTGCTTCAAAAAGATCGAAGGACCATTGAACAATGGCAAAAAGCTATTGGACAAAAAGGCCATCAATTTCACCTATTTCTCTGTTTTACTATTGGACTTATTATTCGATTCCTCCAGATGGATGAACTATGGTCTTACCTTAAAAATAAAAATCAACAATTATGGGTTTTTATCGCTCTTGAATCCAAAACAAAATTTTG
>JABZFQ010000337.1 GCA_014237365.1 Desulfobacteraceae bacterium
TACTGCACTGGGACTTGAGGTTACCGCAGAAGACACCACCAACAAGGGGCAAATTGATTTAACGGTCAGGCTTGATAACAATATTTATATTATAGAGTTCAAGGTGATTGAAAAGAAATTCTCTACAGGGAGTGAATTAAAGCAGATCAAAGAAAAAAACTATCATGAAAAATTTAAACAAAAAGGGCTGGCAATCTATATAATTGGAGTTGAATTTAATAAAGAAGATAGAAATATTGCCGGATTTGAATGGGAAGGGATATGAAGGTGGATGGCTGCTATACACTTGATAACCGAATGCTTTCTGCCTGCGACGAAAAATATCTGAATATGCTAAAGGAAATCATCCTTTCCATTGTTGATACAAAAAAGGTGATGGTTTTCTTGTTTGGATCAAGAGTTTCCGGGCGACATAGTTCAAGTGCGGATGCTGATATCGGCTTGCTTGCAGATGAAAAGCTTCCAGCAAATTTATATCATAAAATCCGAAATGAAATTGATGAATCCATCATTCCATGGGAGGTGGATATCATAGATTTCACACGGGCCGACCAAACCTTCAAAGAGGAAACGTTAAAGGATATCATTGTATGGAACATGCCGGAAGCTATGAAAAAAAGCTGATCTCATTGGAACAGGCGCTTGATTTTTTTGGAAAGTCAATGGCCATAGACGCTTCAAGTCTCGGAGATATTGTGCAGGATACGATCAAAAGCGGTCAGGTGCAAAAATTCGAGGTTTGCGTTGAACTGTTTTGGAAAATGATGAAAAAATTTCTATATGAAATTCATGGCGTTGAATCCGTTTCACCTAAAATGGCCATGAAACAGCTTTGTCGCATCCAATATGCCAATGAAAAAAATTACGAGACATTAATCGAAATGATCAATGACCGAAACCGCTTAAGCCACCTATACAACGAAGAGCAGTTTAACGAGATTTATTCGCGGATTACAGAATATCTGAAACTAATGCGGGTGATCGTAAATGGGGTGACAGGCCGGTTTGACCGGAGAAAAGGCAAGAGGATTATCCATGAAGGATTTGCAAGCCCTTCCTGCGATGCAGGCAAAAATGAAGGAGGCAAAAAAACAGGTTAAATAATATGGAGATACCCTGGAGCAGAAGTACGACGACCTGCGACTTAACCGATATGCCGTGGTATCGCTTGGTTTTGAAAGGCTGTGCCGGCAAGAGGTAAAAGGTGAAAAGAAACAGAATCCTCACACGGCCCCCGAAAATAAGCTTTAAACCTAAGTTTAGCGATTTTTGGGGAAGAAATGTGCTGAGATCTTGATGCATAAGGGTTTGCGAAAACCGCAGGCATACCCGTGGATATGTCGAGGATTTTCGCGAATCCTTGATGCGCAAGAGATTAGCGCAGATCGAGCCAAAAATCGCTCAATTTAGGTTAAAGAAGCCAAACAAACTGTTGGTTGTGAGTGACAACTATCAATGGGACTTATCAGTATGCGTGAGAATGATATAAAGAAAAAATGAAAGACAACTCGCCATTAGTAACAGCAGTAGTAGTTACCTTAAACAACCTGAACCTGCTCAGAAACTGCTTGACCAGCATTTACGCCCAGGATTATGGAGCGATAGAGATTGTTGTTGTCGACAATGGTTCTGATGAAGACGTGCGCGGCATGCTGGCAAAAGAATTTCCGGAAGTGCGTGTAGTCAGGCTTGACAAAAATTACGGGTTTGCTGGCGGAAACAACAGGGGTATTGAAACAGGGCAAGGAAAATATGCTGCGCTAATCAACAATGATGCCGTAGCAGCGCCCCAATGGATAAGCTCTCTGGTTGCAACAGCGGAGTCTGATCAAAAAATCGGTGCAGTAGCTACCATTATTATTGACGGAAACCGACCGGAAGTTTTGGATTCATGCGGTGTCGGCATCGCTATAGACGGTATGTCACGGCAGGCCATGCGGGGCATGCCTGTGCCAAATCTGACCAAACCGGAAGAGATCCTGCTATTTAGCGGATGTGCCTGCTTGTTGAAAATGGAGGCGTTAAAAGAAGTCGGCCTTTTTGACGAAGACTTTTTTGCCTATTGTGAAGACACTGATCTTGGACTTCGTTTGCGCAGGGCGGGCTGGAATATAGTGATTGCCCCGGGCGCTTATGTTCATCATTATTATTCCATGACCGGCGGAAAGTTTTCTCTGCAAAAAATCTATTGGGTGGAGCGAAATCATTTATGGGTAGCCATAAAGAACTTTCCCTGGTTCCTTCTATCTCTTCTTCCGCTTGTTACGGCGTGGCGTTACTTTGCTCAGGCGTATTTTGTTTTGAAGGGCGTTGGTGAACTCAACAAATTTACGGAAAGTAATGATTTGGCGGCAATAGTTTCGACTTATTTGAAAGCGTATATTAATATGTTTCAAAAACTGACGGTTATGCTTGCAAAGCGATGGAGATTACGCAAAAAGCATCATCTCACCAATGTAGAGATGTTTAATTTGATCCGGAAGTTCCGTTTATCTATAAAGGAAATTATCGGCAAATAAGGAACGTGGACGAAATAACTTCCCCAACTATGCATCACAGCTTCAGGCCACCTTTGCCCGATCTCAAATCACAAAAATATCAAAATAGGTAAGCTATTCCATCAACTTTTGTGATCAAGGCTGTTTGCGTAGAAAATCCTTAGAAATGGCACGGTATTGATTAAATGACTGATATCCCGGATATAGAAACCACTACAATCGACAACAAGACCCTGGTGGTTCTGACGATCATGGAGTATCCGGTCAAGCCCGTTAGCTGCAAGGGGAAATATTTTAAAATTTTTGATGATCGAATTGAGTTTCTTAATCAGGGCAAACTACCGGATGGATTGACTGTAGAGCAATTGATCAGTGGGAAGTACTCTTCTTCTATTCGATACAAGCAGATTGCGTCTGTGTTCAAAGAGGCGGGCATTATTGAAAAATATGGCCCAGAAATCAAAAGAGTGCTTGAAGCTTTTCAAGGATATGGCCTGGCCCAGCCGATTTTTGAAGAAATTCAGAATGGTTTTAAGGTGGCGGTTTCTAAAACTACCCAGAAAACCAGGACGCGCAACAAAATTCTTGAAATACTGCATACAAATCCAAGCATGACACGCGAAGAGCTTGCAAGCGTGCTCGGAAAAAGCCCCAACACTATCAAGGAACATATTGCAAAACTAAAAGCCGATGGGCGACTTGAACGAATCGGAAGCAATCGGGACGGGTATTGGAGAGTGCTCAATGATAAAAGTCACAAGACATGAATCATTATTTTTCTCCTTATTCGAGTCTGTTTGCCTCAATTCGTGGCTATTTATATTTGCCATCAACTTCGACTGCATGAGGTATAATGTAGATTGGGTGAGCATACAATTGCTGCAAAAAGAGATGAAACTTGAAAACGGTTATTGATATACGTTCACAAAGCTTTAAGCGCTACTTTGCCAACACCTCATGGCTCATGGGGCATCGTGTATTGAGCATGGTTGTCGCACTCTTTGTCGGCGTCTATGTTGCCCGGTATCTCGGGCCGGAGAGATTCGGGCTTTTGAGCTATGCCATGAGTTTTGTTGGGCTGTTTACAGCGCTGGCAACCTTGGGTTTAGATGGCATCATGGTGCGGGAACTGGTCAAAACTCCGGTGCGCAGGGATGAACTCCTTGGCACTGCCTTCCGGCTAAAGGCAGGCGGTGCAATTTTGATGTGGATAGGCATTGCCGCCGCAATCCCGTTTACCCATAATGATACCCAAACAAACATCCTTATTGCCATTATTGCCTTTGGTGTCATCTTTCAGGCATTCAACGTCATTGATTTTAATTATCAGGCAGAAGTAAAATCCAAATATGTTGTATATACCCAGCTTGTTCAGCTTGTAGTTTCTTCCATAACCAAACTTGTTTTTGTCTGGATATCGGCCCCGCTTGTCTGGTTTGCATGTGTATTTTTGTTTGATGGGGTGGTGCATGCAGTTGGATTGACTACCATGTATCTGAAAAATACCGGCAGGATCTGGTATTGGAAGTGGCAATGGGAGACTGCAAAAGAATTGTTGAGAGATAGCTGGCCGCTGATCTTGTCAGGCATGGTGATCTCGATCTATATGAAGATAGATCAGGTTATGATCAAGGAGATGCTGGGGGCGGAACAGGTAGGACATTATGCGGCGGCCGTAAGATTGAGCGAAGCCTGGTATTTTGTGCCGATAGTCGTAACTGGTTCGTTATTTCCAGCGATTATTAATGCAAAAAAGGTTAGCGAAGAATTGTATTATCAGCGGTTACAAAAGCTCTATTCACTGATGATCTGGGTGGCACTTGCTATTGCTTTGCCGATGACATTTTTAAGCGACTGGGTGATTCGGTTGCTCTATGGGGAAGTTTATGAGGACTCGGCAGGGGTGTTGATGGTGCATGTTTGGTCTTTGATTCCCGTTGTATTTGGTGTAGTGCTGGGAAGATTTTATATAGTTGAAAATTTAAATATTGATAATTTAGCAAGAAATGTGACGGGGGCTATAATAAATGTTATTCTAAATATTTTTATGATAAGCTGGTATGGCATTATTGGGGCGGCATTTTCATCGTTAATTTCATATTTTTATATATCCGTTATATATGCGTTAATAAGAAAACATTCAAGAAGGAATTTCAGATGCATGCTAAGATCTATAATATTTTCAAAATGAAATTGAATAGCCTGAAAAAAAGATATAAATTACTTTATATGGATATAACTCAGGTTTTTTTTGGTAAATCAATAGTGCCTGATGCTATTTACATCGAACCAACGAATATATGTAATGCGAACTGTATATTTTGTGCGTACCAATTTTATGGTGCAAAAAAGAATGTTATGAGCATGGATGTTTTTAAAAAGGCATTAAAAGAATCTGAGGAATTAGTAATAAAGAGAATTAACTTAACTCCATTTGCTGGAGAAATACTTGTAGATAAGAGTATTCTTGATAAGATAAAAGTAATTAATAAATATAATTTTAAAGTTGTATCTACATATACAAACCTACTTTATTTACATAAATTTGATATTGATGAGTTTCTTAATTCAGGTATAACAGACTTACATGTTTCAACTGCGCCTTTAGAAAGAAGTTTATATCGAAAGATTTATCGTGTAAATAGATATGATCATTTATTGGAGAATTTGATTTCTTTATTGGGTAAATATAATAAAAGCAAGACAAAAACAATTAATAATCTTTGTATTGAATTTAGAGGGAATATGAGTTTAAATGAGTGTATTAATTTGCCCGACTACAAGTATTATATAGCTCCTTTAATTGCTACAAATAATATAAAAATGGCGGCTATGAGTACATATGATTCTTGGATGGGTAGTATTTCTCAAGATGATTTGTTAGAGGGTATGAAGATAGCAAAAGAAAGCGGTAAAAAGATATTACCGTGCAATAGATTAAATAATTTACAAGTTCTATCAAATGGAGATATGCGAATTTGTGGTTGTAGGTTTAATAACTCGAGTTCTGAAGATATATTTTATGTGGGAAATATTAAAACGATGTCAATTCGTAATGCTTACAATTCAGATATCGTAAAAAACCTTAAAAAAAGTTTCTTTAAAGGTACTCCACCTGAAGAGTGTCAAAAATGTTCTTGGTACAATTTATAGAGGCTATATGAATATTAAAACCATACTGAAAACAATTATTCCCGAAAAATATCACAAGAGCTTATCAAAATTAAAAACTGAAATGTTTGATGGATATGTCCTTAAATCTTACTCCCAAGAGGGGGAAGATATGATTTTAAGAAGGTTATTCGAGAAACAAAAGACAGGTTTTTATGTTGACGTTGGTGCACATCACCCAAAGCGATTTTCCAACACATTCTTTTTCTATAAAAAAGGATGGAAAGGTATAAACATAGATGCAATGCCGAACAGCATGGATTTGTTTAATAAAATTAGACCAAGAGATACTAATCTGGAAATTCCGATTTCAGATAAAAAGCAAAAATTAAAATACTATATGTTTAATGAGCCCGCATTAAATGGCTTCTCAAAAGAGTTGGCAGAAAAAAGAGATGGCAAGAATAATTATAAGATTATATCTGAAAAAGATATGGAAACATCAACTCTCGAAGAGATTTTTGGAAAACACTTGCCGCGTGATCAAGAAATTGACTTTCTGTCTGTTGATGTTGAGGGGCTTGATTTTCAGGTTCTTAAATCCAATAATTGGAGACGATTTAGACCAAAATTTGTGCTTGTGGAAATTTTAGGTAGTTCAATCAAGGAAATAGCAAACTCAAAAGAATATAAGTATCTTTATGGGTTTGAATATGAAATCTTTGCAAAGACTGTAAATACAGTTATTTTTCGAAGTAAGGCCCTCTCCGTTCCCAGGGAAAATTGGAAACATATATGCAACAAATAGAGATAACGGTTGATGCGTTACCGATAGTAAAATCCAGCATAGCTTTAAAAGAAAAATTATTAAATATAAAGGCGAAAAACTATCTTAAGCGTCTTGAGAATTTTGAAAAAATTCACAAAATAAAAAGCGCAGAGTTTGCAAAGGCTTTCGCTGCCGGAAAACTTGGTGATGATGCTGAGTGGTTTGATTGGCTCTTTGTCTGTGAGGCTTACAATAAAATAATCCAGCAGAAAAAGATAATAAAAGGACTATCCCTGTGACTATTCGCTATTTTAAAAAAATCAGAAACAGGGTAACAAGGTTGATGGTTTCGTAAAAGGTCGTCTCTCTAATGAAAATCGGAGTTCAGATAGTTTGTAACTGCCTAAAAGACTGGATTCCGGCTTTCGCCGGAATGACGAAGGGTTGCCGGAATGACGAGTATAAGATGTTGGAATAACAAAAAGAGCAGAAATTTGACTTTTTACAATGCCATCAATCTTTAGACGTGTAATCAAAAAGAATATGAGTCCTGAAAAATTATTCCAAATAATAACGAAAACCTTCACCCCTCCGCACCCGCTGAAAACAGCGGTTCTCTTCCTGGTCTTTAACCGCCCTGATACCACAAAACAGGTGTTTGAGGCAATCCGCGAGGCCAGACCGCCCAGGCTTTATGTTGCTGCCGATGGGCCAAGGGATGAGAAGGCTGGCGAGGCTGAAAAATGTGAGGAAGTGCGGCGGATTGCAACCGATGTTGATTGGGGTTGCGAGGTAAAAACACTTTTCAGGGATAAAAACCTGGGATGCCGGATGGGTGTGAGCACTGCGATTGACTGGTTTTTTGAGAATGAAGAAGAAGGCATTATTCTGGAAGATGACTGTCTGCCCAGCCAGAGTTTTTTCTGGTTTTGCGAGGAGTTGCTGGAGCGGTATCGGGGGGATATACGGGTTATGGCTGTTTCCGGGGATAATTTTCAGAAAGGGCCCGCCCGCAATGAATTCAGCTATTATTTTTCAAGATTTAATCATTGCTGGGGTTGGGCAAGCTGGCGGCTGTCCTGGTCAAATTATGAAAAAAATATGCAATCATGGCAGTATATCCATGATAATGACTATATGCAAGATATTCTGTTAGATAAATCAGCAGTTAAATACTGGAGCAAAATATTTGAAACCGCATATAGAAATAAGATTGATAGCTGGGCATACAGATGGACATTTTCATGCTGGATACAAAACAGTTTGACTGTTTTGCCTAATGTGAATCTGGTTTCAAATATTGGGTTTGATGGGGATGCGACGCATACATCAGGGGACAGTCGTTTATCAAAGATGACAGCTTTTGAATTGTCATTTCCATTAAAACATCCAAACTGGATGGTAAGAGATAAAAAAGCCGATGACTACACACAAAAGACAATTTTCAATCAGCCCAATATTTTTTATCGGGTGATTAGAAGGTTGTACAGGTTGATATCTTAAATATTTTGTGTTTGCTTTTGCAGTCATATAAAGGACTTAATTTTGCAACTTTTTATGTTTGTTTATAAACTGATATAAGGAACGGGGACTTCCCCAACTATGCATCACAGCTTCAGGCCACCTTTGCCCGATCTTAAATCACAAAAATATCAAAATAGCCTGCTATTCCATCAACTTTTGTGACTTGAGATCGAACAAATCTGACCCAAATCTATGCGCCTACTTGTGGAAGTTATTTCGTCCCCGTTCATAAGCATAATGTGAATTATGAAGGATGCTATGGATTATTTTACTGCAAGACAAGTCAGTCCTGACTGTTATCAATCTTCTAAGCTGCCACAATGGATGATTGGGGAGATTGGTGATATTGAGTCGGTAGTGCTGGATGTGGGTTGTAGTTTTGGCCAAACGATACGCGGATTAATAACTAACGGTTTTAACAATGTAAAAGGTATAGATATATCAAACGAGGCTGTGGATTACTGTCAAAAAGAGGGATTTAATGTTGAATGCGTTGACTTTGCAGATTATCAAGGAGAAGCGGTTGATGTAATTATTATGAGTCATATTCTTGAGCATTTTCCAAAAGACAATATCAGCCTCATGTTAAAAAAAGCATATAATATATTGAATCCAAATGGCAAATTAATAATAAGTACACCTAACGCACAATCAAATACTGGGTCATATTGGGCGTATGAAGATTTTACCCATAGCACTATATTTACATCTGGAAGTTTATATTATGTACTTAAAATTGCTGGCTTTCGTACTGTAAAATTTATAGATATAACCTGCACTGCTCACATGACCGGCGTTCAGAAAGTGGTAAAAAAAGGACTTTGGGAATTGTATAGAGCGAACAAGAATTTTTGGAATTGGGTTACTGGAAGTAGCTATCATGCACCAAGCCCACAAATATTCTCATATGAAATAAAGGTAGTATCGCAGAGGTGAATATAAACTTGTTTTTTGAAAAGATTAAATACTTAGGGAAAATACTAAAGTTTTTATTAAACGGAGAAAAAATATATGAGGAACAGAAACTTATTTTAGGGTCATTTCTATCTCGACAAGTTGTGCTTGAAAAAATCACTAACATATTTGATGCTGAATTTAAAATATTTTCTCAATGGGGAGATGATGGGATTATCCAATGGTTGATTCATAATATTGAGATACAGCATAAGTCATTTATTGAATTTGGAGTTGATAATTATCAGGAATCAACCTCAAGATTCTTGATGATGAATAATAATTGGTCTGGCTATATTATTGATGGAAGCAAAAGAAATATAAAGCGTATAAAAAATTCTAGCTACTACTGGCGTTTCGAGTTAGAGGCTAAACATGCCTTTGTTGATCGTAAAAATATTGTTAGTTTGATCAAACAATCAAGTGTAGGTAATAATATTGGATTGTTGCATATTGATATTGATGGAAATGATTATTGGGTTTGGGAGGTATTGGAAATACGACCTGAGATAGTAATTATTGAGTATAATAGCGTATTCGGGAATAAAAGATCAATTACGGTTCGTTATCAAGAAAATTTTGATAGGACCAAAGCACATTACAGTAATTTATATTTTGGTGCCTCACTTCCTGCACTTTGTTACTTGGCAGAAAAAAAAGGCTATAGTTTTATTGGCTGTACATCTTCTGGAAATAACGCATATTTTGTTCGAAATGACAAAACAAACAAAATAGTTAAAAAGGTTGAAATAGAGCATGGTTATGTTTGCTCAAAAGCTCGAGAAAGTAGGGATAAAAAAGGAAATCTAACTTTTATTACTGGTATGAATAGACTGCAGGCTATAAAGGGAATGCCAGTAACCAATGTTATTACGGGAGAATTAGAAGTGTTGTGATATTTTTTTTGTGTATCTGAGGGGGCTATAAGTTGTCAAGACATTGAATAATAGGAAATCATTACATGTTTTAATGGAAAAAAAGTAAACCCATTTTTAATAAGTAGCGTGCTTTGTGCGGAAAGATTTGGACTAAGTGCTTTTATAAAAAAAATGATGAATAGCAGGACCTTATCTGATTGGGAGATGTTGCGTAACAGTGGTTAAAGACGTTATTTCAGGGGTATACAGTTTGTTTCTGTTTGTATTAGACGGGTTAGCATTAATCCAGCCAGGAAAACACGTTCAATCAGTATTGTTAATCCGTCTCGACGCCATCGGCGATTTCATCCTTTGGCTTGATTCCGCCCAGCATTTCAGAAAAATCTATCCCGATAAAAAGATTATCCTCCTCGCCAATCAAGCCTGTGCTGATTTAGCAAAAAAACTCCCCTTTTGGGATGAAGTATGGGAATTGGATCGGCTTAAATTTATACGAAATCTGCTATATCGATTTCATCTACTTAGAAAAGTCCGCAAAGCGGGTTTTGATGTGGTTATACAGCCTACCTGTTCAAGGGAGTTCCTATACGGCGATGCAATCGTACGGATCAGCGGAGCACGAGAGCAAATTGGCTCTGTTGGGGATTACAGCAATATTCGACCAATAGAAAAAAAGATTAGTGATCAATTCTATACTTCTTTAATTCCGGCTAACCCGCAGCCCCTTATGGAGTTAAAACGGAAAGCTGAATTTATGTGTGGATTGGGCATAAGCATGAAACCCGGCTTGCCCGACCTCTCTCTTGCCCTTAAAGGTGTTAACAACCCATTAGATAATGTAAACGACTATTATGTTTTATTCCCCGGAGCAGGGTGGAGTGGTAGACAATGGCCGATTAACCGTTTTGCGGCCCTGGCTGAAAAGATTTATCGACAAAGCAGACTTGCTGCTGTTGTTTGCGGAAGTCTGGATGAACAAGATTTGGCTGAATCATTAATTTTTCAGATAGATGTGCCGACTATGAACATTACAGGCAAAACCAGTTTGCTTGAACTTGCTGTTATTATTAAAGATGCCTCGTTTCTGGTAGGTAATGAAACCAGCGCGATTCATTTTGCCGCGGCAGTTTCTACGCCAGCTTTTTGCCTGTTGGGTGGCGGCCATTATGGTCGATTTATGCCTTATGATCTGGATGGGATAGTGGACCATATGTTACCCGTTCCGATCATTCATCAAATGGACTGCTTTAACTGTAATTGGGAATGCCGGTATTTTCCTGAAGACGGAAGGCCGGTTCCCTGTATCGAAAAAATCTCAGTTGAAAAAGTATTTGCCGTACTTCAACCATTAATCAATAATCTGCATCAACTGGATTCTATCCAATAAAAACCGCTATAAAGAGCGTGCATAAAGGCCAGAGAAAAAGCGGTGAACTGTTTTGATATTAAAAAAGTGGCAAGGCAGTATGCTGATTTATATAAGCCTGATTATTTTTCTTTTTTTTGTATATAGTCCGCGAATGGGAGTACAAAAGAACAAAACAAGGCACAACTCTTGACGTATTTCAAATTGTCGGGTCTTCATCTGGAATTGATTCTGAATTTCAACGTGCCCGTTATGTGTCATAGTGAGAATAGTGAACAAATTAGATAAAAAAAATAATCCTCAGTAACCTTTGAGTTTCTGCGGTGATCTTCATTCAAGCCAACAAAGTCCACCCTGTTGGTTCTGACAATCTTCAATGATTAGATATGGAGGAGACGGCAATGAGATTTCCTTACGGGTTATGCGATTTTAACAAGATTATCACAAAAGGCTATTTCTATTGCGACCGCTCAGACCACATAGCCGTGCTTGAAAATACCGGAGATTATCTTCTTCTTTTGCGTCCCCGCAGATTCGGCAAAAGTCTTCTGCTTTCGATGCTGGAAAACTATTATGACGTTGCACGAAAGGACAGGTTTCAGGAACTCTTCGGCCATCTCCTGATCGGCAAAAACCCTACTCCTTCACACAATCAATACTTTATACTT
>JABZFQ010000007.1 GCA_014237365.1 Desulfobacteraceae bacterium
AAAAATTTGATAACTCCTGGAATACTGTTTGAAGCATTCAACTTTGAATATTTTGGCCCTATAAATGGTCACAAGCTTAATCACCTTATAGATATACTTAATAATATCAAATGTCTTAATGAACCTGTTCTTCTTCACGTTACTACAAAAAAGGGGAAGGGATATTCTCCTGCTGAAAAAAATCCAGTCTATTTTCATGGTGTTGGAAGTTTCGAGGTTAACACGGGCAATTGTATTAAGGAAAAAGGCACTGTTCCTGCCTATACAGAAGTATTTGGTAATACCATGGTGGAACTGGCTGGTAAAGATGATAAAATTATTGCTGTAACTGCTGCTATGCCTGAAGGAACCGGACTGACTAAATTTGCGGAGACATATCCGGAAAGGTTTTTTGATGTGGGAATTGCTGAACAGCATGGTGTTACTTTTGCTGCCGGTTTAGCTACAGAGGGATTTAAACCTGTAGTGGCAATATATTCTACTTTTTTGCAACGAGCATATGACCAGATATTGCATGATGTATGCATAGAAGCGCTTCCGGTGATTTTTGCGGTTGATAGAGGAGGTATTGTCGGCGATGATGGAGCTACGCATAATGGTTTGTTCGATTTGTCATATCTCAGAAGCCTTCCCAATATGGTAGTGATGGCCCCAAAGGATGAAAATGAATTGCGTCAAATGCTTGTAACTTCTCTTGGCCATAATGGACCGATTGCCTTTCGTTATCCGCGTGGAAGAGGGACAGGCGTAAATATTTCAGAGGATATTGTTCCTTTGCCGATCGGTAAAGGAAAAGTTCTTAAAGAAGGTGGCGACATACTTATATTGGCTATAGGCAGACCTGTTTGTGAAGCTCTTTCTGCGCATTCAAAGTTAGCTGAAGAACATAATATATCATCTACTGTTGTAAACTGTCGTTTTGTAAAGCCTCTTGATAGTGAATTAATAATTTCTCTGGCAAAAAAAATACCGAGAATAATCACTATTGAAGAAAATGTGCGACAGGGTGGATTCGGGAGTGCAGTCCTTGAATGCCTGAATGATGAAGGAATAACTTCATTTCACCTTAACCGTATAGGCATACATGATATTTTTGTCGAGCACGGCCCGCAGGAACTTCTCAGATCTAAATATAACATAGATGCATCCTCCATAGTAAATGCCGCCAGAAAACTTGTGAATCAATGTTAATGAACGGTTTACAGTTCACGGTTGTCGGTTTATAGTTAACAGTTTTATGTTTTGAACAGCCGTAAACTGTGAACCGTGAATCTGAATATTTTGAGGATTAAACTTTGAGCCTGACACAGAAATCGGGCAAAAGAGGGGGTTTTGCAAAGGTCTCAAAGAAGGCAAGACTTGATGTGCTGCTTATTGAAAAAAGATTAGTATCAAGTCGTCAACGTGGTCGCGCTCTGATAATGGCAGGCAAGGTTTTTGTAAATAACCAGCGAATAGATAAACAGGGAGTTCTTGTAGCGAAAGATGACGATATTGTTCTGAAAGGAACAGATATCACATATGTCGGCCGGGGCGGTCTTAAACTTGAAAAAGCATTGAAATCTTTTAAAATAAAAGTTGATGGCCTTGTATGTCTTGATGTGGGCGCATCTACTGGCGGATTTACAGACTGTTTGTTGCAACATGGCGCGGCTTGTGTTTTTGCCGTAGATGTCGGATATGGACAACTGGATTGGAAGCTTAGGCAGGATCCAGGAGTTGTTATTATAGAGCGTACAAATATTCGGAATATGTCTGCCCTGCCCCAACTCGTGGATCTCGTTACTATAGACGTTTCTTTTATTTCCCTCAAAATTGTTGTACCTTCAGTAATTAAGTTTTTAAAACAAGATTCCAGAATTATTGCGCTGATAAAACCACAGTTTGAAGTTGGTAAAGGCAAGATCGGAAAAGGCGGTGTGGTGCGCGATTCTAATCTTCATAATGAAGTTATAAAGGATCTCTCGGAATTTTTTACTAAAACAGGTCTAAAATGCGAGTCAGTAATTCCTTCTCCATTACTTGGTCATAAAGGAAACAAAGAGTTTTTCATTTCTCTGACATACGTTTTTTAATCTTGATTTATTATAGTTAAGCATATAAAAGTAATTAATTAGTTTGATTCAAATAATTCAATCAGAGAGGAGTTTTAAGTGAGTGAAATGGTTAAACAATTAAGAAATATTGCTTTTGTTGCCCATGGAGGCGCAGGCAAAACTTCTCTGGCGGAAGTTATGCTATATAATGCTGGAGTTATCAAACGATTGGGACGTGTTGAAGACGGCAATACCGTGATGGACTTTGAGCCGGAAGAGCTTAAACGAACAATGAGTTTAAGCGCTGGATTTCACCAATATAACTGGAAAAAACAGATAGTAAGTATAATTGATACCCCAGGTGATCAGAACTTTTTTTCAGATACTAGAAACTGTATGCAGGCAGCGGATGGAGTTGTTGTTGTTATAGATGCTGTTGATGGTTTGAAAGTTCAGACCGAGATGGCATGGGATTTTGCTGGTGAATTAGATCTGCCTTGCGTTATTTTTATAAATAAACTGGACAGGGAACGGTCGAATTTTTTTCGCATTTTAAAAGATGCTGGAGATACTTTTGAACCAAAGCCGATTATTCTTCAACTTCCAATAGGTGCTGAATCCGAATTTAAAGGAATTGTTGATCTTATCGGCATGAAAGCTTATACATATGATACTGAAGGTGGGTCAAAAGAGATTGATATACCATCAGATATGCAGGAATTAGTGGAGAGTGAACGCGAAGCGCTTGTCGAAAATATTGCCGAGGCTGATGATGAACTTCTCGAAAGGTATCTTGAAGGCGAAACCTTGTCAGATAATGATATTGAGGCAGCTTTAAGAAAGGGAATTTTATCAAGGTCATTTGCACCTGTGCTTTGTGGCTCTGCAACAAAAAATATAGGTATAGATCTTGTTTCAGATTTTATTGTCAATTGTATGCCTTCGCCCCTTGACAGGAGTCCCATAATCGCTACTGATCCCTCGGGCGAAAATGAAATCAAATGTCATCCCGACCCTGATGCGCCTTTTTCCGCATTTGTATTTAAGACGGTGGCGGATCCATATGCCGGCCGTCTTTCAATATTCAGAATTGTATCAGGTTTGCTGGGATCAGACGGTACTTTCTATAATTCAAACAAAGAGTCAAAAGAAAGATTCAACCAGCTTTTAATGGTTACAGGCAAAGAACAAAAATCAATTAACAAAGCAGGCCCAGGAGCCATTGTTGCTGTAGCCAAACTTAAAAGTACCACTACCGGTGATACGCTTTGCAGTGAAAGTAATAAAGTAAAATTCAAATGTGTGGAACCACTTCCAATACTTATTTCGTTTTCTCTTGAAGCCAAGACAAAAGGAGATGAAGATAAAGTTTTTATTTCTCTTTCAAAGCTGTTAGAGGAAGACACGGCTTTGAAGCTTACTAGAAATTCTGAAACAAAGGAAATCCTCTTGTCCGGAAGAGGCCATGTCCATATTGAGGCTACTATTGAAAAGCTTAAAAGGAAGTTTAATGTTGAAGTCCTCTTAAATATTCCAAAAGTTCCCTATAAAGAAACAATCAAAAAAAAGGTGCGAGTTCAGGGAAAACACAAAAAACAATCGGGCGGACATGGTCAGTATGGCGACTGCTGGATTCAGATGGAACCTTTAGAACGAAGCAAGGGATTTGAATTTGTTAATGCTATCGTTGGTGGCGCAATACCTAAAACTTACATCCCTGCTGTGGAAAAAGGGATACTGGAAGCTTGCCAGAAGGGAGTTCTTGCCGGGTTCCCATGTGTTGATTTCAAGGTTACGCTTGATGATGGTTCATATCATGCAGTAGATTCTTCTGAAATGGCCTTTAAGATTGCAGGTTCTCTTGCATTTAAAAAGGCCATTGAAGAGGCTAAGCCTGTTCTTCTGGAACCTGTAATGAAGGTTTCAATAATTACTCCAGACGAATTTATGGGCGATATTATGGGCGATTTGAACAGCAGACGAGGCAGAGTGTTAGGGATGGATACCAAAGGTAAAAATCAGGTCATAAATGCCAACGTGCCTATGGCCGAATTTTTAACCTATGCGCCGGATCTTAATTCTATGACAGGCGGTCGTGGAACATTTTCAATGGAATTATCACATTATGATGAAGTCCCTGCTCAGATATCGCAGAAAATTATAGAAGAAATAACTAAAAACAAGGAATAAAGGTAACGGTTCACGGTTTACAGTTTTATGTTTTGAACAACCGTGAACCGTAAACGGTTACACCTCCCTGCCCTCTCCTGTGTCGTTCTGTTAATCCGCTGAAGACTCTTTTCTATACTCTGTTCTTTTCTTTCCTCTTGCAATGGATTTGTGATACCAGTTATATACGGTTTACGGTTGTCGGTTTACAGCTAACAATTTTATGTTTTAAACAACCGTGAACCGTAAATCTTCTATACATATCGGAGGTGATATTAAAATGAATCCGATAGATACTATTTTAAAAAATACAAGAATGAGGACTAAGATTCTCGTGGCAACCATAATGGTTGTAGGCTTCTTTATGGGACTAAGTCTCTATCAAAGTCTGGTCATACATAAAGAAACAGCCATGAACCAGGTGGCCGGTTCATCAGACCACCTGCTTGAAAGCATTTATAGTGGAATTAAATTTCCCATGTCAGTGGGCGACAGCAAAACTATTAGAAAGCAGATGAAGGACATAAAATACCACATGGAGGGTGTTCAGGTATATATTTCCGACTTTCAAAACATGATTATGTATGCTTCTGAAGACGAGCGAATTTACAAAAGCATGGTAACATACCTTTATGAAAACAAATCGCGTGATGCCCTGGCTGAATCTTTATTGACCGGACAGGCTCCTGATATTTCCTTTTCCGAAACAGAAAACCATACCCCATATCTTATAACAATAAAACCTATCCTTAATGAAGACTCTTGCCATCATTGCCATGGCTCTATAAGAAAAGTTCTCGGCGCTATGATCATCAAGCAGCCTGTCAAAGAGGTATTTACTGCTATCGTTAATACCCGTAACAGTCTTATTGTTTATTTTATTGCCGCAATCATTGGGGTAGTTGTGGTTATAAACTTTTTCTTCTCAAGGCTGGTTACTAAGCGAATCCAGCATCTGAGAGCAAAAACCGGTCAGGTAGCTGGTGGAGATGTCACCGTTGTAGTACATGATGATCATAAAGATTCAATTGGAGGGCTATCACGCAACTTCAACCTCATGGTAAAAAGCATACGTGACAGGATAGAATATGCCAACAGTTTGAAGCTCGGAATAGTTGATCCTTTCTTAATGGTTGATCCGGACATGAAAGTCACCTTTATTAATGAAAATGCTGCTCGCTTGTCAGGACTTACTCCGGAAGAAGCGATAGGCAAACCCTGCCACGAAGTTTTTCATAGCAGTGCATGCAAAAAAGACTGCCCCGTTAAAAAAGCAATTCAAACGGGTAAAGTTACCAAAGCAATAAAATTTACCTTAACAGACAGCAAAGGAAAAGAAATTCCTGTTGTGTCTATTTCTTCTATATTAAGAGACTCCTCAGGCAAAATTCTAGGAGCATTTGAGATCATTCGTGACATAACTGTAGAGGTGGAAGCAGAAAACAGGCTTCAAGAAGCATATCTTGAGGAAGAAAAAGCCAGGGAAGCTGCTGAAGCTGCCGCGCTGGCCAAGAGCGAGTTTCTTGCAAACATGAGTCATGAGATCAGGACTCCCATGCACGGAGTCATAGCTGCGACAGAACTCGCGTTGAATGAGGAAATGCCTCCGAAGGCAGAGCACTATCTTAAGATAATACAGTCTTCTGCTTATTCCCTGCTTGGGATCATTAACGATATTCTGGATTTTTCAAAAATAGAAGCCGACAAACTGGATTTGGAAATTCGTCCCTTTAGTATTGACGATATAATGGACAGATCGGTTGATGTTTTAATTAATAAGGTGGCTGAAAAGAGCATTGAAATTATAGTTGATATAGATATTGATACACCAAAGGCTCTTATAGGAGATCCTCTTCGTCTTCAGCAGATTATAACCAACTTAATAAGCAATGCGATTAAATTTACAGATAATGAAGGAACTGTTCTCTTGGGTGTCAAAGATACAGAAAAGTCGATGGATCATGTTGTTTTGACATTTTTTGTAAAAGACACCGGTGTTGGAATAGCGCCGGAACATCTTAATAAGCTTTTTGTACCTTTCAGCCAGGTTGATGCATCAAGCACGCGAAAATACGAAGGCACAGGTCTGGGATTAACTATTTGCAAGCAATTAGTTGAGAAGATGGGCGGCAGGATATGGGCTGAAAGTGAACCAGGCAAGGGCAGCACTTTTACTTTTACAGCCCATTTTGGCTTTCAGTCTGTGCAACAGGAGAGAAAGCTTGTGCCTCCTCCGGATATTCAGGATTTAAGGGTTCTGGTTGTTGATGACTGTGCTGAGACCAGAACCATAATGCAGAAAATACTTGAGTCTTTTGGCTTGCATGTTGAGCTGGTTGGCTCAGGCATGGAATCACTCAGCTTACTCAAGGACAAACGGGACAGCGGGGAGCCGTTTGAGCTTGTTATAATAGACTGGCTGATGCCCGGCTTGGATGGGATTGAGACTACAAAGAAAATCCGCAGGGAACTGAAGCTGAGCATTCCCATAATATTGATGACGGCTTTTGGAAAAGAGGCTGAAGCTTTGGATATTGAGAAAGATGGAATAACCGGTTTTCTTGCCAAGCCGATATACCAGTCAATGCTTTTTAATGCGATTATGGATGCTTTTGGAAAGGAACAGTTGAAGAACTCCGGCAGGGATAAACCCATCATTACCAGTACATCTATTTACAAGAAGCGTCTTAAAGGTATTCGGGTACTTGTAGCGGAAGACAATCCAACCAATCAGGAGATTGCATTAGCGATACTGGAAGGAGCCGGGATGGTTGTAAAGATTGTCAGGAACGGAAAAGAAGCTGTTGCTGCGGTTTTGGAAGGTGGTTTTGATGCCGTATTAATGGACATACAAATGCCTGAGATGGATGGGTATGAAGCTACAAGGATGATTCGGGGACGGGAAGAAGAATCAGGTATTTCGGTTCGAGGTGATAAAATTCCTATCATTGCCATGACAGCCCATGCCATGAAAGGCGATGAGGAGAAGTGCCTTGAGGCTGGTATGGATGCATATGTTTCCAAACCGATCAACCAGAACAGACTATTCCGTGCTCTATGGCATTCGCTGAAATTCCAGCAGATATCTGTGCAGTACATTGAGACTGATGCCTCAGCAGATGGCCTTCCTGCAGAACTGCCTGGCATTAAAATCAGAAAAGCTCTTAAAGCACTTAATATAGATGGAGATATTTTTAAAAGTATACTTACAAAGTTTCTTGGAAGCAATAAGGATACCATAAGTAACATAAGGTCTGCATTTGAGGGCGAGGATTGGGAGTCGCTCATGCATCTGTCTCACAGCCTAAAAGGCAGTGCTGGTAGTATCGGAGCAGATGAGCTGCATAAAGCAGCACAGGAACTTGAAACCGCCGGCAAAGAGGGAGCGCTAACCTCTGCTTTGCTCGATAGAGTTGAAACCGCTCTGAACCAGGTTTTGGAATCACTGCAGTCTCTCGCTGATACCTCCAAAACTGAGCCTTTACCCGGCAAAGAGCGTGGCGTGGGTCCCGCTGTAGATCCGGCACAGGTCATGCCAGTGCTGAAACAGCTTGCCGATGCCCTCGATCTTGCTGAGCCGGAAGAGATTGAAAAACATATCAAAGTGATCAAGAAATATCTCGACATCTCAATCCTCAAGGATATTGAAGACCAGGTAAATGACTATGAATATGACAGGGCTCTGGAAACGCTCAAAGGGATTATTGAGGGATTGAGGGATTGAAAAAGGCTGCCCAAATGATCGATAAACTTATTATTAAATGCCGGATTATGATTTTCCTGTTTACCTTATTAATTACAGGATTAATTACAGGTACCTCCCTGGGACAAGAAAATCCGGTAAAAATCGGCGTTCTGGCCATAAGAGGAGCAAAGCAGTGCCTGGAAAAGTGGTCACCCACTGCCCAATATCTATCAGCCAGGATTCCTGACAGGACTTTTGTGATTATACCGCTGGATCATAAGCAAATTTACCCTTCTGTTGAAAGGGGAGAAGTCGATTTTATTCTAACTAACCCATCCTTCTATGTGGAACTGGAACACCGGTATAGAACAAACCGTATCGCTACATTGAAAAACCTGTGTATTGATAGCTTTTATACTAAATATTGGGGGGTGATTTTCTGGAGGGCGGATCGTAGTGACATACGACAGATCAATGATCTCAAAGGCAAAACTTTCATGGCCACAGCGGAAGGCTCTTTGGGGGGCTGGAGGATGGTGTGGCGGGAATTGAAAGAAATGGGGATTGATCCGTACAGGGATTTCAAGGATCTTAAGTTTATCGGCACACAAGACGCTGTCGTTTATGCTGTTAGAGACGGCAAGGTAGATGCGGGATCAGTAAGGGCCGATACATTCATAAGAATGCATGCCGAAGGAAAAATCAATCTTGAAAACTTTTATGTGCCTCATGAACACGGCGAGAAGGGTGTGGATTGCCCGCCATTTCCTCACTCAACTCGAGGATATCCGGAATGGCCCATGGCGAAAGTCAAAAACACTCCGGATGAGCTGGCGGAAAAAGTTGCAATAGCCCTGATCGAAATGCCATCAAACTCACCCGCGGCCATAGCAGCAAAAGGCAGCGGATGGACCATACCCATGAACTATCAACCAGTACACGAGTGTTTAAGGTATCTAAAGGTTGGCCCCTATAAGGATCTGGGCAAAATAACAATTGCCGATGTTATCAGAACCTACTGGCCCTGGATTTTATTTACTATTGTTTTGTTTCTTGTGATAACGGGTTTTAGCATTAAAATCCTGATTCTAAATCGAAACATTAAAGCATCTCATATCAAGTTAGAGAATGTAAAGGCATATACCCGTGGACTTATCGAGAGCAGTCCCGATGCACTGGTCACATTTGACGAAAAGGGTATTATTACCGATGTGAATGAACAGATGGCCAAACTTACCAGATGCGCCCGTGAAGAATTGATCGACAGCCAATTCCATGACTACTTTACTGATCCGGAAAGAGCCGACCTGGGAGTGAAAAAATCTTTTGAGGAAGAGAAAGTAACAGACTACGAGCTTGTGATGAAATCGAAAAGAGACAATG
>JABZFQ010000025.1 GCA_014237365.1 Desulfobacteraceae bacterium
TCTACGAAAAACAAACCTC
This sequence comes from Desulfobacteraceae bacterium, assembly GCA_014237365.1. Classification (GTDB taxonomy): domain Bacteria; phylum Desulfobacterota; class Desulfobacteria; order Desulfobacterales; family ETH-SRB1; genus B13-G4. The sequence continues at coordinate 20 of JABZFQ010000025.1, forward strand.
TTTTTTATTTTTAAAATAATGTACCTGAAAAATTTCACTTGGGCAAACGTACGTAGGATTTTAGGCTGGATTTTTGGGATATTATCGTGACTCTCTACAACTACCGGACAGCGAAGTTGATCGGGGAAATGAAACTCACCATCAAGTTAAAGTCAGCGATTTTTATATGGCAAAATACGTTGTTACCGTAGAGCAATTCGAAACATTTATAATGGAAAGTGATTACAGAACCGATGCCGATAGAGGTGGTGAAAGTGTTGTTTGGAGCGGAAAAAAATGGAAGAGCAAAGCAGGGGTTAATTGGCGCTGTGATGTAAAGGGTGAAGAACAGAAAGATAAACAACATCCGGTTGTTCATGTCAGTTGGAACGACGTAACCGAATATTGTAATTGGTTAAGTAAAAAATTAAATGCAATATTTCGCCTGCCTACGGAAGCCGAGTGGGAATACCCCTGCCGTGCCGGCACGACAACACCATTTAACACCGGCGAAAACCTGACTACCGACCAAGCAAATTATAATGGTAATTATCCTTATCGTAATAATCCCAAAGGTAAATATCCCGAAAAAACAACGCGGGTTGGCAGTTATCTGCCCAATGGGTGGTGACTTTACGATATGCACGGAAATGTTTGGGAATGGTGTATGGATTGGTATGGTGAAGAATATTACAATGAATGTAAAAAGAAAGGCATTGTAGAAAATCCTGCGGGACCGGAAACAGGTTCGCGCCGTGTGTTGCCGGGGGATATTGTAGATTTGAATGCAAATGAACAGTCAGGACAGCCTTTGTATTACAGCCTACAGATATTCGATATTGTTGAATTGAATGCAAATGAACAGAGACCGGAAACAGATTCGTACCGTGTGTTGCGCGGTGGTAGCTGGAACTACCGTGGGCAGTATTGTCGTTCCGCTAGTCGCTATGCCGACATCCCGGATGTCCGTTACAGCTTCATTGGCTTCCGCCTTGTGTTCGTCCCGTAGTCAGTTGGCAGCTCGTTCCGGCTTTACCTATGAGCAGAAACGAGTTGTTTGAACAAAATGAGCGGCGCAAGGGACGCAGCGCAAGGCGAATGGAGAGAAAACAACGAGTAATAAGGTGCGAAAAAATTTTTAAACCTAAGTTGAGCGATTTTGGGGGAAGAAATGTGCTGAATTCGATGTTCAACGTTCGATGTTCAAAAAACGCTTTACTCTGCCGTTCAATATTCTCGCCGGAACGGTCAAACCTTTTAGGGTCGCTCGGGCATAGCCCGATGTTTAATTAAGAACAATTACTCGGACGCCAAAAAGCACCGCTTGTTCCTCTCTTTGCTTTTTGCTGCCGGGGTTTAGGGGTTATGCCTATAAAAAATCTATAATAATGACAAACTTGCATAAAATTCGACAGGAAATAATTGATCGAAATTATTATCTTTCCTCCCATGCTGAAGAAGAAATGCTCAACGATGGTCTCGACCGTAAAGATGTAAAAAATGCCATTTTGAAAGGGTGGATAGAAAAAAAGATGCCCCGGGATATTCGTGGAACGAGGTATCGTTTAGAATGCCCTGCAATGAACGGAAGGCTAATTTATGTATTGTGCCGATTTCGAAAAGATACAAATCTTGTAATCATAACTGTATATGCATTATAGGTGAACTTATGTTATGTGAATTCTGTGGTGGAGAAACAAAGAAAAAAAGTGTAAAGCGTCAACATTGGCTCAACAAAAAGCTATACATTATCCAGCAATTCCCGCTGCAAAACAGCTTAACCTGTTGAAATTACTGCATTTTGTCTAAATGAGTTTACGAAACGAATGTCTAACTTATTGATATTATTCATTTTTTTGTAAGTAGATTTTTATTGTAATATCAAGTAGTTATAGTTTTTGTCGTAAGCTCTCTTTGAAAATTTGTAATGATTTGAATAAGTTAAGTCATTCAACAGCGGGAATTGCTGAACATTATCGAAGACGTTAATGCAGAAGTATGCACTGAATGCGGAGAAAGATATTTTCATGCAAAAACACTTGATGCAATTGATGATTATCTTTCTAAAAAACATACCATAAAAGCACACATTGACGTTGAGATAGTAAGCTTTAGCCAAGCAATGGCATAAACCAGTCAGTTAAGCTGACTGCAAAAGGTTCGGCGATTTTTCGGAATCTCGTTTCTTGAGCTGGGTTCATCATAAAATCGAACTGCAGCACCCCGCCCCTTTTGCGTCAGCTTGCCTCTACGGAGAAAACAATAATGAAAGATTGGGAACCCAGAATAGTCTGTTTCTTGTGCAACTGGTGCAGCTATGGAGCTGCTGACCTTGCAGGTGTCAGCCGTATGCAGTATCCACCCAATGTCAGGGTAATAAGGATTCCATGCGCCGGCAGGATGAGTCCAAAATTTATTCTGGCTGCTTTTATGAAAGGTGCGGACGGGGTTTGGGTCTCAGGATGTCATCCGGGAGACTGCCATTATCTGGAAGGTAATTATTATGCCCGCCGGAAATTCGCTCTTTTTAAAAATCTTATAGAATATACGGGAATTGAGCCGGGCCGTCTCCATTTCTCATGGATATCCTCTGCTGAATCCACAAAGTTTGCAAGCACAGTTAAAGAAGTCACCTCGGTAGTAAAGGCGCTGGGCCCGAGGAAACAGGGGATAAAAAAGTTTACAGTTTACAGTTAACGGTTCACGGTTAAAATGCTTCAGTAGTTGCATAGTTCGCAACCGTTCACGGCTTGAAACTTGAAATTGGAAATTGGGAAGAAAAGCATGAAGGCCAAATCTCCAATTTCAATGTTCCGTGAACGCTCACTTAAAGTGTAACACTTTAGCCCTTTGAAAAAATCTGACAGGATAACAGGATAAGGAACGTGGACGAAACAAAAGTGAACCAACGATGTCTTATGTGTAAAGACAGAAATAAAATTTCATAAATGAGGAAAAGTTAAAGATGCAAGATTTGATGACAATAAAAGATGCAAGTATTTGGGCATCTAAATACATAGGTAAAAATGTTACTTCATCAAATATATCATATTTAATTCAATATGGAAGAATACCGAGAAATGGAGACAATGGGAATGCGTTTGTCAACAGGTATGATTTAGAAGAATATTATAATTTGCATTACGAAACAAAAGAAAACAGATGGAAAAAACAGTTGGGAAATGACCTGAACTGGAATTTGTCCTTTTCTGAATATAAAGAATCTGAAACAACAAAACATGTTCATAGATTGCATTCATATAAAGGAAAATTTATTCCGCAGCTCGTTGAATACTTTTTGGATCGGCATACTGATAATTTTAAAAATAAATCATTTTTTAATACAGGTGATATTATTTTAGATCCTTTTTGTGGCAGCGGGACAACTCTTGTACAGGCAAGTGAATTGAACTTGCATTCGATTGGAGTTGATGTTTCTGCATTTAATGCCTTTATAAGTAATGTTAAAGTTGGAAAATATGACATTAATGATGTCAAAAACACATCTGATATAATTACGCAAAACTTTAAGAAATTTCAAAAAGAAAAAACCAATGTTAATTTTGAGAATAGATTATTAGATGAATTGAAAATATTTAATAGCAAGTTTTTCCCATCACCAGAGTTTAAGTATAAAGTCAGACAAAAAAAAATAAATGAAAAATTATATGGTAAACAAAAATCTGATGAATTTTTAAAGATTTACTATAAGCTTATAGATAATTACAAAATTTCATTAAAACAGAAAAAAAATGATTCATTCATAGATAAATGGTTTCTGCAAGTTGTTAGAGATGAAATTGATTTTGTATTTAAACAAATAAAATTAATTAAAAATTCAGAAACCAAAACAATTCTTGCGTTAGTTTTGAGTCGTACAGTCCGTTCATGCCGTGCAACAACTCATGCTGACTTAGCAACACTAAAAGAACCTGTAACCACTACCTATTATTGTAAAAAACACGGTAAGGTATGTAAGCCATTATTTTCAATATTAAGCTGGTGGCAAAGATATACACAAGATACAATTAAACGAGTTATTCAATTTGACAAACTTAGAGCAGATACTTTCCAAAAATGCTTAGTCGGAGACAGTAGAACAATTAATATAGTACAAGAATTAGAGAAGAAATATCCTGAATTTGGCAAGTTAATTAAAAACAACAAGATTGACGGAATCTTTTCAAGTCCGCCATATGTTGGTTTAATAAATTATCATGAACAACATGCCTATGCCTATGACTTATTTGGTTTTGAAAAAAAGGAAGACTTGGAAATAGGGCCTTTATCTAAAGGTCAGGGTTTAGAAGCACGAAAGTCTTATATTAAAGGCATTTCTGATGTTTTGAATAACTGTAAGCAATTTTTGAAACAAGATTATAATGTGTTTTTAGTAGCTAATGACAAACATGGTCTATACCCACAAATTGCTGAACTATCTAACATGAAAATTGTTAATGAATATAAAAGACCTGTTTTAAATCGTGTTGAAAAAGACAGGTCTGCTTATGCAGAAATAATTTTTCACATGAAAAAAAAGTAAAATGGCATTAACTGACAAGATAAAAGAAAAAATTTCGATAGAAGTAATAAAAACATTAGTTACTCGATTTGAGAATTTCCCAGAGAATGCTTCTAATAATAGAAATGCTCCATTTCACGAAGCATTTTTAAATGCTTTTTCTGATAAGTTGGAAGGAAAAGTTTCGGACACTCCATTTTTTATAAGTTTAAGCAGTTGGCTGCAAGGGTTGAATACAACTCTTGGACAAACTTTTTTTGAAAATGTAGCCCATCATTTAAGTCAAGGAGAAAAAAGGGAATATACATCAAAAAGATTGGGGAATATTCTTATTACCCAATCTCAAAGAGATAACATAGCTCAAATAATTGCAGATCTAAGCACTTCTACGAAAACTCCTAATCTTGAATATGAGAATAAAAAAATATTTTCCAACATCGATGCTCCCTTGATCAATGCAAATGATTTTTCTACCGATGTATTTATTGAAGATTCAAATACAATAACTGCTATTGAGTTAAAATCAGTTAAACCTAATTCTGGAGAAATGAAAGGTGAAAAGTTAAAAATTTTGGAAGGTAAGGCTGCATTATTTAGAGAATTCCCTAAAAAGCGAATTGAGTTCTACATAGGATTCCCTTTTGACCCAACAATCAACCCAGAAACAGAATCCAAAACCAGTCACAACAAAACAAGATTCTTGGGATCAATCATAAATATGAATAAATACTTTGCATTGAATGAAACTTTAATCGCTGATGAATTATGGGATTTGTTATCACAACAAAATAACACAATGGACCAAATTTTGGGTATTATAAATTCTATTTCTACAACAGAATTTCTGAGCAAATTTCAGTATTTGAACAATAATAAGAACCGAAATGATCAAGAGTATTTAGATATTTTGAATGAATGGAATTTATTTTCAGAGGTTGAATTGGTAAAGAATAATGATATTATCCGCAAAAAAATTAATGAAGATAGATTTTTAACGAGAGTTTACAATAAGCATGCTTTTGATGCTAAAGGGAACTATAATCATGATAGATACTTACAACTTAAAAAGTTGATATGATAAAACAGATAACGGGTGCAATACAAAAAAGTGAGATAAATTATATCAGGTAATTGTTGAACCCGTTCCTTAATGTCGAATTACGAAGGAAGGTACTTAATAATTCCATTTTGCACGTTGAATAACCCAAAACTTTAAAAAAATATCCACATTTTGATATTCAATATACCCTGTTCGACGTTTATCATTCAATTGACTCTATTTTCAATGTTCCGTGAACGCTTACCATAGTTCATTGAAAAAACTATAAACTACAAACCGTGAACCGTGAACTTTAAAGCGTTATAAGATTGGTTAATATGTCAGATTACACAGCTAAAATTAAAGAAATATCGGCAAGACTTTTAAAAGAAGAAAAAGTTGAAATGGTCATCGGCTTCCGCAAGGGAACCATCCCTATGATGAATGAGCCATGTTTTGTGAAAACACCGGAAGATGTAAAAAAACTTGTATGGGACAGCAACTGCGGGATAAATCTGGCAAACTACCTGACCGACAGAAAAGAAAAAATAGGTATAATTGCCAAGGGCTGCGATTCAAGGAATATTGTAACCCATATAATAGAAAACAAGATAAAAAGGGAACAGCTCTTTATAATCGGTGTGCCGTGCAAAGGAATGATTGATAAAAATAAAATAACTTCCATGTTTGAAAATGAAATAAATGAAGTCTTGGAAGACGAAGAAAATATAATTGTAAAAGGAGAAGGTTTTGAGAAGACCTTAAATAAAAGTGATGTGTTACAGGAAAACTGCAAAATATGTATACATAAAAATCCCGTTATTTACGACGAGCTTGCTGCCGATCTTTTAGATGAACAAAAAGATATAGATAGATATGAGGATATTCGCAAAATCGGGGCCATGGCAACTGAAGATAAATGGAAATATTTTGAAGATCTCCTGTCTCCCTGCATTCGCTGTTATGCTTGCAGGAATGCATGCCCTCTCTGCTATTGTCCCACATGCTTTGTGGACGAATCAAGGCCCCAGTGGGTAGGCAAAAGTACAGATCCTGTTGATACAAGGACATTTCATTTCTTAAGGGCTTATCACTGCGCAGGCAGATGTACTGACTGCGGCGCTTGTGAGCGCGCATGTCCAATGGGAATCAAAGTAAGGTTATTCACAAAAAAACTGGAAAAGGACTGCCTTGAACTTTATGGCTGGGAGGCAGGTCTGTCCTTAGATGAACGGCCGCCACTTGATACATACATGCCCGATGATCCGGATGATTTTATTAAATAGTGTCCGAACAAAATACAAATTAAAGTGGTAACCGTTCACGGCTTGAAACTTGAAATTGGGAAGAACAGTACAAAAGCATGGGTGAACTCGGGTTATATTTTTTAGGTTTAATTATTAGTTGGAGTGAACGGGAAGTTGGAATCAAACGCAAAGCAAGGGATTTTGATGAGGATTTACAGGATGAGTTTTGACGTTTTAATCCTGAATATCCTGTCAATCCTGTCAAAAAAAATATCTTTAAACGACCTAAATTGTTAAGGCAAATTTTATGAAGTACATAAATATTGACAAAAAAAACTGGGCCAACGGACTCGAAAAATTATATGGAAATTATAGATTATTCGGCCCTGTAAAAAATAATAAACATCATGTTTTTAAGGAACTCGGTAAAGGTGAACTCCCGGATCTTCATTATCTTAATACACTTCTTTCGCCAAAATCCATTATTTTTCCACAGTCTGAAACAATGTTTGAATATTCGTTAGATGAAAGCAAAAAAGATCATCATATATTAAAAGAAATATATAAAGATTATTCTCCGCGAGCTTTAATAGGAATAAGGCCATGTGATGCAGCATCTTTTCTGCTTGTTAAACGCAATTTTGACACACCTGAATATAAAGACACTTACTGGCTACGCGCTTATGAAGCAACAATATTTATAGGGCTTGTGTGCAGTAGTCCATGCAGCACATGTTTCTGTACAAGTACTGGCTGCGGGCCTTTTCACGAAGACGGACTTGATCTGCTTCTTGTTGATGAAGGGGAAAACTTTATTGCAAAAATTTTAACTCCAAGAGGTGAAACCTTTATAAAATCTGCTGGTTGGGAAACTGAGGCTGACCCAATAGCCTCAGAAAAAACAATCAAAAACATGAAAATAAAGGCGGAAGAAAAAATAGCTTCTTTTGTCTCAACTGATCAGCTTAAGAATAAATCAACCCTCAAGCTTTATGATGCGCCCTTTTGGGACGATATAGCTTTTGCATGCATAAACTGCGGAACATGCACCTATGGCTGCCCAACATGCTGGTGTTTCGACATACAGGATGAAGTCAGCAAGATCTCTGGCATACGTATGCGCAACTGGGATAGCTGCATGTATCCTTTGTTTACACTCCACGGCACCGGATACAATCCGAGAAACACCAAGGTGCAAAGAGTTCGACAGCGTTTCATGCACAAACTTAAATATTACGTAGACAAATACAATGATGGAATACAATGCGTCGGATGCGGGCGCTGCATTCGATTATGTCCGGTTAATATTGATATACGAAGGGTCTGCGATATTATGAATAATTATGAGGATTGACAATGCAAAATCCATATTTGCCTTATCCGGTTCGCGTTGATGAAATAATAACTGAAACCGAAGATAAAAATCTCAAAACATTCAAACTGGTTTTTTTAAACCCTGATGATGAAAAAAATTTTTCTTATCTGCCGGGTCAGTTTGCCGAAATTTCTGTGGCAGGAAAGGGTGAAATACCCATTGGGATTGCATCATCTCCAACTGAAAAAGGATTTCTAAAGTTCACTGTCAACAAGGTTGGACTGGTTACAACCTGCCTCCATTCAATGAAGTCCGGTGATATTATAGGCGTCCGAGGCCCGTTTGGCTGCCATACATGGGATACACTTAAAGGAAAAAATATAGTAATAATCGGCGGAGGTTTTGCCTTTACTACTCTCCGTTCATCCATAATATATATGCTTGATCCTTTAAATCGTATGAATTTTAAAGATATTAATGTTATATACGGTGCCAGATCTCCCGGTATGCTGCTTTACAGGGATGAACTAGCAGAGTGGGAAACTCGTGACGATATAAATATGCATATCACCGTAGACGGAACAGATGACCCGGGCTGGAAATACAATGTCGGTTTTGTACCAACCATCACCGAACAAAAAGCTCCTCACGGGGATTCAGATACATATGCTTTAATCTGCGGTCCGCCCATTATGATCAAGTTTACTCAGCCCGTGCTTGACAAACTCGGATACACTCATGATCATATAATTATGTCACTTGAAATGCGGATGAAATGCGGTATCGGAATATGCGGCCGATGCAATATCGGGGAAAAATATGTTTGTAAAGATGGTCCGATTTTTACACTGGCAGAGTTGGATAATATGCCAAGAGAATATTAGGAACGTGGACGAAACAACTTCCCCAACTATGCATCACAGCTTCAGGCCGCCTTTGCCAAATCTCAAATCCAGGCTCAAATCCCAAAAATATTGAAATAGGTAAGCTATTCCATCAACTTTTGTGATCTGAGATCGAACAAAT
>JABZFQ010000063.1 GCA_014237365.1 Desulfobacteraceae bacterium
TCTTGAGGTATAATCCATGGAATTGGCTTTGGAATAATGCTTAATATAATCCATATATTTAATCCTTGACAATATCTCACGGATTGCATCATCAGGTTTCATATCCTTAATATCATCAAGCAACCGGATTGCCTCACTGAGAGAATTATATATTTTTGGAGCAAGAAGCTTTTCAGTAAGGGCATTGCGTGCTGCATCCTGAAGGCTCATCTTTCCTGTTTTTATCTGAGCGATCTTATTGACAGCGGCCGGGCCGATTCCACGTTTGGGGATATTTACAATCCGCTCAAAGGATACATCATCTTTTTCAAAAACCGCTGCAGTAAGATAGCAGTTTATATCCATAATCTCCTTACGTTCAAAAAATCCCTTTCCACCTAACATCCGGTAGGGAATTCCAAAAGATCTGAATGCCTTCTCAAAAGAAAAGGAGCAAAATTTAGTCCGGTATAAAACAGCTATTTTGTTAGAAGCAAGACCCGTTTCGCAAAGAGATTTGATCTTTCCGGCAACCCAGTCAGCCTCTTCTTTTTCATTGAAAAAATCATAAAGCTCAACCAGTCCCCCGTGCTTGTCAGAAAAGCACTTTTTTTCCATCTTGTGGTCATTATATCCGATCAGATCATTTGCAGTTTTAACAATTTCATCCGTGGAACGATAGTTCTGTTCCAGTCTGAATACTCTGGCCTCTTTGTATTTTTGGGGAAACGAGAGAAAATGATCCATATTGCTTCCTCTGAATGAATAAATAGCCTGCCAGTCATCGCCCACACAAAAAAGGTTGCCATTTCGAAGCAGCAATCCTGTAAGATCCTCCTGAAGATTATTTGTATCCTGATATTCATCCACAAGAATAAACTGGAAAAGTTTGCTATACTGCTTGCGCACATTTTTGTGATCCCGAAGCAAATTGCGTGTCAAAAACAAAATATTATCAAAATCAACAGCATTATTTGATTTCAGTTCCTTTTCGTAAAGATTAAAAACATCAAGTAATTTGATATGGAAAGCGTAAAACTTATTGTCAAGATAATCAAAAGGATTGCCTGAGTTTTTTGCCATGGAAAGCTGAGCTAAAACAGGCTGGACATATTTTTTGTCAAAATTCATTTTTCCGACAACAATATCCTTGATTATCTTTTGCTGCTGGTATCCTGCGTAGATCTGTAGAGGAGTATTATATCCAAGCAGGGTGCAATATTTTTTTAAGATTTTAAAACATGCTGAGTGAAATGTTCGAACCCAGGGAAAACGTACCAATGGCATTCCTGTCATACGAACAAGACGAGTCTTCATCTCACCTGCCGCCTTATTGGTAAATGTGATCGCAAGAATGCGTTCAGGATCATAACCATTTGAAACAAGATACTCTATCTTGGAAGTTAATGTCCGGGTTTTGCCAGAGCCTGCACCGGCTATAACCAGAGCAGGAGTCCCGACATACTCTACAGCATCTCTTTGTTGATCTGACAGTTGCATTATATTCCTATTGGGTATTTTATTCCTGTTTGATATTTTTGTGATTTGAGATCGGGCAAAGGTAGCTTAATAAATCTGTGATGCATAGTTGGGGAAGTTATTTCTGTTCGTGTCCTATGGTAGCACCAGATGAATTTTTGTGGCTTTTTCGATCTCACTCATCTCTTTCTCTCCTATTGTCCCGATTAATTTCACGATTCTGCTTTTGTCGAGAGTGCGGATTTGGTCTGTCTTAATTTTTGAGGCCTTTGGAAGTTTTCCAGTTCCTTTGGGTAAAAGCACCTCAAAAGGGTAGATATTCTCGAGATTCTTAGAAGTAACAGGCAAGATAGTTACCGTTGGAGAAAATTCGTTGTTTTTGTTATTGGATACAATAACGACCGGGCGTGTCTTTGAAATCTCTTTTCCCACAACCGGATCCAGGGCGACAAGGTATATTTGCCCCCTCTTAATATTCATCCCATCCCTCCAGATCACCGAGCTCAAATTCTTTTATTATGTCAAAGCTCTCTGCTTTCCTGGCCTTATAGCCTTCTTCCATGAGCTTCTGCATTTGCTCATCTTGAATTTTTTCAATCCGTTGCCTCAAGGTTTCAGTAATGAAACCACTCTTTTTTCTGGAGCCCACTAATTCGTTCAACTGGTGAGACAAATCTGCCGGAAGGGTGATGTTTAACCGAACCATATCCATAATACACCTCCTTAAGAACATTATTGCGAACATTCATTGCGCATCGACTTTACAGAGCTTTTGTTGAAAAAGGAATACACAAAAGGAGAAAACCGAACCAGTTAGCGGGGACAAAAGAAAATCCTTGAAAATCCGTCATGAATTGCCCCCATCCTTGTTGAAAGTTGCTTTTACAAGATTGTTAAAGTTTGCTGTGGCCACGCAGATACAGGTATCGGCAGCCCCATAATATACCTTGATCTCTCCTGTATCTTCTACAACAGCGCCGCATGCGAAGACTACATTGCCGACATCTCCGATTCTTTCGTAATCCTCTCTTGGCGACAGTATCGGCTTGTTGCATCTGGCAACCACTTTGTGGGGCTGTTCAACATCCAGCAGAACAGTGCCGATTCTGTAAATGGGACCGGAGACAGTCATTTTTACACCATGATAGATTTCAAACCACCCATACTCTGTTTTTATCGGCGGTACCGAGGCACCAATACGAAAGCTGTCCCACATTCCCGGTCGTGGTGTCATCAAAATCTCAGATTTTCCCCAGTCAACCAGATTTTTCGAATACGATACCCACACGCTGCCCATGTCTTTCCCGATTGGCCGGTCAAGGCGCACATACTCTCCGTTAATCTTTTCAGGAAAAAGTATCCCGTCCTTGTTGCCGGGTTCCGACACAAGGGCAATACGTTTGTACTGGTGAAAGTCATCAGTTTCAGCCAGGGCAATTCGTGTGCCGTATTTTGAATATGCAGTGTACATAACATAATAGACACCATCAATTGCAGTAATTCGCGGGTCTTCAATGCCATGAATTTCATACTTTACAAATGGGCCTTTGCGCGCTGGTACCATAACCGGCTTGTTTTCAACCGTGAAATGCAGCCCGTCTTTGCTGCGGGCAAGGGCAAAAACCGAATGTCCCTGCTGCTCCTCGACTCTCAGGAGATGAAAATATTCGTATCCTTTTTTTATTACTGTGCCATTAAAGACCGTGTTACATCTGAACGGAATGTCATGAAGGGTAATGATGGGATTATCTTTGAACCTGATGAGAACTTCTCTTCTATCGGCAAAACGTTTAACCATCAAAAACCCCCTTTGCTTTCGGTGCACTCTTTCTCAATCTTATCAATGGTTGTTGTTCCAAGACATATACAGCTTTTGGCAGCGCCGTAATACAAAAGGAATCTATCCTGTTCCACAAGAGCGCCGCATGAAAATATCAGGTTCGGGATGTCCCCGATCCGCTCGTAATCCTTACGGGGCGACAGGATAGGAACATTAGTGCGCGCAATAACCTTGGCCGGATCGTCAGGATCCAGAATCAATGCCCCTATCCTGAAAAGAGGGCCTGAACACGTATCCTTGATACCGTAGTAGATCACCAGCCACCTGCCGTCTTTGAGTCTGATAGGAGGCGCGGTATCGCCAACCCTGCTGGTATCCCAATAGCCCGGCCTGGGCGATATTAACACCTTTGAATCGCCCCAGTATACAAGATCATCAGAATAACTGATCCAGATGCGTCCGCCGGACCAGGGCCGCTCAAGTCTTGCGTATCTGCCGTTGATCTTTTCCGAAAAAAGTGTCCCGCCCTTGGTGTCCACAGCGGAGATCAGACCTATCCTTGTAATGCTTTTGAAATCGTGTGTCCTGGCCAGTCCTATCCTGTACCCATAGCTACTCTCCGCAACATACGTAACAAAATAGGCGCCCTCAAAGGGTGTGATCCGTGCATCCATGACACTGATCTTTTCATACTTCTTGTATGGTTCGTCTTCTGAAGGTTCCATAAAAGGTTTTTTGTCCACCTCAAAGCAAAGGCCGTTTTTGCTTTTCGCAATATACAGGCTCTTTTGACCGCTAAAATTTTCAATGGTTACGAGTAAAAGGTATACGCCGCGAAACTTGACAGCGCCTGCATTGCAGATATCCAAGGCTGGAAACGGCAGATCCGAAAGGGTAATAATAGGATTATCCTTCCAGCGATGGATAATATCAGGTTGTTTTTTTTGAGGCATGATTTATTCCTTTAAAAGGGCTGAAAGTATCTGCTCAACAGAAGAAACAGCCAGGCAGGTTGTTTCGTCACAAGATCCGTAATACATGAAAAGCTTTCCGTCTTTTATAACCATTCCATTCGTAAACACAACATTTCCAAAAAAACCTGTTGTCTCGTATTTATATTCAGGCTCAAGCAAAGGAGTCTTTCCTCGTTTTACGACCTTCCATGGCTGCTCAAAATCCAGCAGCATTGCAAAAAGACTGTACCTGGAATTATCTCCTTTAGCATGGTAGATGCAAAGCCATCCTTTATCTGTTTTTATCGGAGCGCTGCCGCCGCCGATCTTCATGGATTCATAAACAATATCACGAGGACGGGCAATGCATTTGTAATTACCCCAGTGCAGAAGGTCCGGCGACTGCGCATACCAGATTGATGGCTTGCCAAATCCGCTGTTATTGGGCCGGTGCAGAGCATGATATTTATTGTTTATTTTTTCAGGAAATATTGCAACATCCTTGTTTTCCGGGTGGAATATGATTCCTTCCTTTTTATATTCCTTAAAGTCGGTCGTTGTTGCCAGGGCCGTGCACCAACTGTCAGTTGATATGACAGTATAGTTTATGTAATAGGTCCCGTCAATACATACAATGCGCGCATCTTCCGTGCCGTACTCTTCATCAGGAGAGCAGGGATAGATAAACGGTGTCGGTTCAACCGTAAAATTTATTCCGTCAATGCTGCGCGATAGACGCAGCTGGCTGATGCTGGACAGATAATCCTTACCCCTGTACACAACACCGCGTGTATCCTTGAGTGACAGATCAGGATCATCCTCATCAAACTCCATAATCTCAGGAATGCCCCGTCCCTGGTAAAACCTGTAGACCGGAACCCTGACCTTACCCTGTTCCTGAATACAACTTTCCGCCACCCGCAAAAGCAGTATGACTTCCTCATTAAAAAGAACAGCGCCTGGATTAAAAGCTCCGACAACACGGTATCCCTCTGCTGAAGGTTTGACATCAGACGGACAAATTAAAGGATTCTTTTCACATCGTTTAAACATGTAATTTTTCCTATTCCCCGGCAAATACATACCGGGTTTTACATTCCAGTTTAGTGCCAAACTGCTCATAAACATTAAGGGTCTGCCGGGCAACAATGTCCCAGGAGATATTTTCTTTGATATAGGTCAGCGCATTTTGAGAAAACTTTTTGTATACATCACGGTCAGTAAGCAGAGTTACAATCCTGTCAACATATTCGTCATCGGTTTGCGCATAAAATCCTGTTTCTAATCTCTCAAGAATATCGACAAATGCCGGAAGATTAGATGTAACTAGAGGTTTACCAAAGGTCATTGCATGTGCCATTATGCCGCTTTGAGCTCCTTCAGTATAGGGCAAAACCACGATATCGGCAGCGCTTAGAATTGTATCAAATGTTTTTTGGGGAAACTGGCCCCTGAATACTTCAATATGGTCTCTAACAGGTGAGTTATTTATTTTTTCAAAAAGCATTTTGCGGTAGATGCTGAATTCAAGCACCCTGAGTTTTCCGGACAGTACCAGCCATGCATCCGGGACTTTTTTGACTATCTGCGGGAAAAGTTCCACAATCCTGTCAAAACACTTGGTCGGTCGAAAATACCCTGCCAGCAGGATTACTTTTCTTCCTTCAAGATCGAGTTTTTTCTTGGCATCAGGAATTGGGTCCATGTTTCGCGCGCCATGCGGAATAAGAAAAATCTTTGACTGATCTGTATCAAAAACAGTTCGCAATATATCGACGTGTTCTTGTTCATGCACAATAATGCCGTTTAGTTCCCTGCACATGGTCCTTAAGATGAGCTTTTTTCGAAACTCTAATTCTTTCCGAACAGTATGAAAGGTTGCTATAACCGGAGTACCAGTGGATTTAAGGCGGTAAATCAGTTCGAGTACGGCAATGCCGTCTAATTCACCATACAGGCCGAATTCGTGTTGAATATGGACAAGATCGGGTGTGATCTTAATAGCTGTGTTAAAAATCTTGCCGGCAATGCCGTCTTCTTCGGAAGAGTATGAAGGGTAAACATGCCTTCCCTCTGCCCCGTTCTGGCTGATAATATGAATCTCACTGGGCAACCTCGCCAGGGCTTCAACCAAAAAACTGGTATATGTTCCAATACCGCATTCAATAGGGGGATATGTGGATACAAATACTATACGCACGCTGCTCTCCTTTCCGCTTTTAACCCACCATTCCATTGAACTTAGGAACGAGGACGAAATAACTTCCACAAGTAGACGCATAGATTTGGGTCAGATTTGTTCGATCTCAAGTCACAAAAGTTGATGGAATAGCCTAGCTATTTTGATACTTTTGGGATTTGAAATCGGGCAAAGGTGGCCTGAAGCTATGATGCATAGTTGGGGAAGTTATTTCGTCCCCGTTCCTTAACGCCCTTCGGGTGGACTTTTAGGTTTTAACGTATTCCATTGTTTCTTGTGATTGGCCCCCTCTTAATTTTCATCCCATCCCTCCAGATCATAGGGCTCAAATTCTTTTATTATGGCAAAGCTCTCTGCTTTCCTGGCCTTATAGCCTTTTTCCATGAGCCTCTGCATTTGCTCATTTTGAATTTTTTCAATCCGTTGTCTCAAGATTTCAGTAATGAAACCACTCTTTTTTCTGGAGCCCACTAATTCGTTCAACTGGTGAAACAAATCTGCCGGAAGGGTGATGTTTAACCGAACCATATCCATAATACACCTCCTTAAGAACATTATTACGAACATTCATAATACATATTATAAGGAGCCGTCAAGGGAAAAATACAAGAGACCTTAATAGTCCAGCTAAGGAACGGGGACGAAATAACTTGGTAGAATTTGCACCCGAATTTGCCAGAAATTTAATCGATCTGATTGAGCAAAATCGTAGAAATAGCTGGCTATTTTGATATTTTTGTGATTTGAAATCGGACAAAGGCGGCCTGAATCTGTGATACATATTTGGGGAAGTTATTTCGTCCCCGTTCCTAATCTTGGGGAAAATAAAAATGGATATTGAACAATCTTTTGAGATACTTGAATTGGACCGTGGTGCATCAATAAATGAAATCAAACAGTCCTATAAAGATATAGTCACTGTTTGGCATCCAGATCGGTTTTCCAACAATCACCGTCTGAAACAAAAGGCTGAGGAGAAATTGAAAGATGTGAATGTAGCATATGACACATTGAAATCCTATCTGTCCTCAGAACAACGGATGGAGCCAAAGCAAGAAAAGGCCCAACCAGATGCCGCACCATATGATAAAACAGAAGCTGTGGTTGAAGCGGGCACAAGCATTGCTTTAAGCCTGTGGTCATGCCTTTCTTCATTATTTCAAAGTGTAGTGACAGATGTGAAGACTGGGATGGAGCAAGGAAGGTTGGACCAATCGCAAAGGGGCGCAGGTCGCGGCGGAAGAAGCAGAAGAAGAGACAAAGGTATGGGAAAATGTGGTGGAAGTAGAGGGAAAGGTCGTGGCTGATCATCTTTTTTTTGAGCTTCATGACAAATCAAGAGACCGCCTCAAGATGCTACCCACTTCCTGATTTGCGGAACAACCTCTTTTTCCCATCTATTTGTAACACGCAGTCTTATAAAGTGTTTATAAAGATTGTTCATTAAAACAAAAACCTTTTCATAAAGAAAAACCTTTTCAAGTAAAACTGCTTCAATATCCTCTTTGGTTTCAACGGGTCCTGTTTCCGGTGTTTTGAGGCTTGAAATATTGAGGCTCTCACCTTTTATATTAAATCGCCATTCATTATTACCAGCTTTGTAAATAAGATTGAGTTCGGTTACAACAGCTCCTTTTTGCAAGGAGAGGATTCCTTCTTCAAGACCGGCCTTATCGCCTTTTATTGTAATGCTTTCCATTGAATCGTTTTTATTGTTTTCAAGTGCAATAGAATTTCCAATATCAAGAGATACAAGTTCTTTGTCTGATTTTTTCAGTATCTCCTGCTGGTTTTCCATGATGAACCACAGCCAGGTGAGAAATTCATAACCTAAAAATTTATATCGATTGTAAGATACGGTTACATCAAGCATCTGCTACTCCGTGAATTGTGTGGGCGAAAGTTGTAATAAAAGATCTTGATCAGCATCTGAAAGGCCGAACATAAGATCGGCAGTAGTGTATGGAAAAAGCCTGATAAGGCTGAGCTTGAATGATTTTAAAAACAGTGTTTCAAGTTCTTCATTGGCAGCTTTCAGGTTTGAGAAAAACCACAGCCATGATTCTTCCATGTTCCAGATCAGATCATAAATATTGGGCGTGGCTGGAATGCGAAGATTGAGAACGTCAATTACATGATCTTTTATGGACTTTTTTTCGTTTCTTGATAAATATTGCCGACCGCTTTTCTCAAGCTGTCTGGCCATTTCAATAGCATAGTGTTTTTGTATAATTTTGGGCGGTATTGATTTCTTGTCCAGCCTCATTGAAAAAACCAGATATGGACCAATTACAAAGGAGGAGTCTTCAAAATCAGGGACATAAGGATTTTCAAATGACGTCCATCCAACAATTTTTTCCAGGTGATCGTCATCTATTTCCGGGATGGCATTTTGTATAAGGCCGTTGTAAATTTTTTCAAGAACAGGTTTTTCAAGATTACCTTTAACTTTATAACGCGTAACAGATACTGAAGAAGATAATAGACCCATAATTCCCCTATTTCTTAACCTAAAATCAAAAGAGTGTAACCAAAATAAAACAATGCCATCTTGATGATGGTTCCCTATTATGTGATACAATTCGTTTTCAAATAACGTAGGGGCAACGCCTGTGGTTGCCCTTCCGCCCTGT
>JABZFQ010000122.1 GCA_014237365.1 Desulfobacteraceae bacterium
AGCGGAAAGAAAAAGAGATTGAACAGAAGCAACTAAGCCTGTTCAAGTAAACAAGTAACAGGGTACCTTTTAGGACAATTAAAACAAGCCACCACCTCTGGTGGTGGTAATTTGACTCATATTTTCTTCCAAAAAACATAAATTAAGCATAGATCGGCAAAGATTTATTGTCAATAGTTGTTTGCTGATTTAACTAAGATTGAAACAGATCGGCAAAGATAAAATGAATTCTATCTTTGCCGATCTGTTTTGTTCAACTGCAATTGGAACATCGCAATACAAAGACAATTTAATTGGAACAACAGGGAAAATTTAAGTCATTGTCTGAGGATGTATCCCATAGAAATTTATAAACCTAATGAGTTGCAAAATGCTTTAATAGCGGATATTATTTTATAAGAAAAAAATTGTTGACCCCCCCTCTGTCCAATGGCATTCGCTTAAGGCATTTTGGGCTTAAAATTCTCTACATATTGTGTACACGTTCATTGCACTATACAATATGCAGCCTTTTAAATGCCATTTTTTGCTTAAGCGAATGCCATTTCCCCCTCTGTCCCCCAAAGGGGCTGGAATGATCTGACTGAAAAGCTAGAAACTTGGGGCAATTTGCAATCCAACGAGGTATTAGAGGTATTAATGGAACTACCAGGCAAAGCAAAAGATTTAGAAGGAATTCGTCGTGTTTGTCGCCCTGCGCCATTAATTGGCAAAGAACTTGAGTCTTTTTTTGTGGAAACTGATATGGCGCGCGATCCGCATCAAGAGACCAGGAAACGTCTGATTGAGGCGCTTAACAGCCGGGAAGATGCCCGACTCTTATTCTATGGGCACAGGGGCTGTGGAAAATCGACCGAATTAAACAAACTTCTTGCGGAACAGAAAGAACGTTTTTTACCAGTAACATTTTCTGTGCATGACCAGATGAGTCCCACAGCGATTTGTGCTGAAGATTTGATTTTAATCATTGCCGAGCGCGTCCTGAATGCAGCAAAAAACTATAATCTTAAGGTTGATGATGATCTTTTAAAACCGGTTCTCGATTATTTTAACGATACTACCCGGACCACTACAGAAAGCAGGGATTCCCAGCTAAAAGCTGGCGCCGGCGTTTCATCAAAGGCAGGTCTGCTTGGACCGTTGCTCGGAGTATTTGCGCGGTTAAGTGCACAGATTAAGCTGGAAGCTCACAGCAAAGAAACAACCGTTGCCTTGTTGCGAAAACGCCCGTCAGACCTCCTGGTTCAGGCAAATAATGTTATTGAAGCTGTGAGAAAACCACTTTTGGAAAAAAACCTGCCACTGCTGATAGTAGTGGAAGATCTGGACAAACTGGAGCTTATGCAGGCTCGCGAGATGTACGTCAACCATGTGAACCTGCTGACAGGCATTACAGCCAATATTATCTATACCATACCTATATTTTTGTTTCATTCGCCGGACGTAAACGCATTCAAACATCACTTTGATGATGTTGTGGCGCTTCCAATGATCAAAGTCACTGATCCGGAAGGACAACCTGCGCCAGGTTTTGATACTGTGAAAAAAATTATTATGCAGCGGATAGAGGATAACCTTATTAAGGAAGATGCCCTCGACCGTTTGGTAACAATGACCGGCGGCGTGTTGCGCCATGCCTTTGATGTGCTTCATACCGCGGCTGTAATGGTTGATGCCCGGGTGCCGCTGGAACAAGAGCATATTAACTATGGTCTCAATCAACTCCGCAAAGACTTCTGGCAGCAGATCACACTTCCCTTCCATCCTCTGCCGGATGGACCAAAATCAGTGGATGACCTTTATAACCGCCTTGCAGACTATGGTCGAAAGCAGCTAAAAGGTGAAAAGCCCCGGCCCGTGTCGGATTCGGTCAATCAACTCCTGCTTAAATCATGCGCTCTTGTGGAATATAACGGTGAAGGGTGGTTTGGCGTACATCCCCTTGTAATAGAAAACCTTAAGGATTTGGGGCGATTGTCTTGACAGCGCCAGGCGAACATTTAGAGCTTCTTAAAAATTCCGTGCGCCAGTCAGTCGCAGCGCTGACACTCGTGGAAGTTGACACCGTTGCCCGGGCGTGTGAATTAGTCGATCTTCTGAAGTTTGAGTTAAATAAGCGTCCCAGCGCTCTGCTTTCTCTTACCGCTGTGCCTGGCGCGGCAACGCGTCTGCTGGATGCATCCCGCAAAATCACAGGAATATGGCATTCCGGCGCCGGCGTTCTGTTTCTTATCGACGATGGTCAAAAAAAAGATGAGAAAACGCCGCTGTTTTGGGTTGATATGAACGCTCAGCGTGAATCATGGGACGCTCTCAACTGCCACATTATTTTTTTTTTGCTTCCCTCTAACTATCGTTTATTACTCCAGACAGCCGAGCATCTTGCAGACTGGATGCCCCTTAAGCTTCATATTACAGACCCGGCGGATGGTTCCGGTTTTGAATACAAAGACCGCGCATCTTATCAAAAAGCTGTTTTGGGCGCCGGCAAACTTACTCCTAAAACAGCAAAACAACAAGTTGCAATTCTGGAAAAACAACTATCTGTGGCTTTGCATGAAGGAATCCAGCGGGAAACACTGGCGCGCAGATACTACTTGCCGATGTTTGAAGCAGCCATGTCACTATCTGACCTGAACCGGGCACAAAGCCTCAGGCAAAAAGTTTCGGAAAAAGATTTGCAGGCAGGTGATATCCTTGAGTGGTGGAAGATGAATTTTTGGCTTGACTATTTGCTCCATCATCTGGCCAAAGCCGAAAGCTGGGCGGATAAGTTAAATAAATGGGCCGATAAAACAGGCGATCATTCATTAAAAGCCGAATCATTGCATAACCTCGGGATGATCGCAGAAGAGCGCGGGGATTTTGAAAAAGCCGAACAGTTGTACAAAAAATCACTAAAGATTTCTGAGCAGTTGGGAGATGAACATGGCGCCGCAGGAACATATCATCATCTCGGGATAATCGCACAGGAACGCGGGGATTTTGAAAAAGCTGAAGATTGGTACAAAAGATCACTAAAGATTTCTGAGCAGTTAGGAGACGAACATGGTGCTGCAGGAACATATCATGAGCTCGGGATGGTCGCAGGAGAGCGCCGGGAATTTGAGAAAGCTGAACAGTGGCACAACAAATCACTAAAAATCTCTGAACGGTTAGGAAACGAACTTGGCGCCGCAAGAACATATCATTATTTTGGGATGATCGCAGAGGAGCGCCGGGAATTTGAGAAAGCTGAAGATTGGTACAAAAAATCACTAAAGATTTCTGAGCAGTTGGGAGACGAACATGGCGCCGCAAGAACATACTGGCGGTTGGGACATCTCGGTATGTTGCAGGGTCGAGTGGAAGATTCGGGCAGATGGTCTGTCAAGAGCATAGCAGCCTTTTCTAAGACCCGTGATCCGGATAGAGCAAATCAGGCTAAAAATAACTTTCTTATTGCTTATCAGCAGGCTTCACAGTCTGAGCAGCGCAAGCTTAAACAATGTTGGGAAAACGCGGGTCTGGGGCAGTTGCCGGATGCCGCTGCCGGGGAATGAGAACAAGATTTATTGGTAACAGTTCACGGTTGCCGGTTTACAGTTAACTGTTTTATGTTTTGATCAACCATAAACCGTGAACCGTGAACCGAGGCTTAGGATCGGGAGTAGAAATTATTTATGAACAATATTAAAGTTGTCGCTTTTGACTGTGATGGAGTTATGTTTGATACTGTTAAGGCAAACACAGCCTATTATAATAATATTTTAAATTATTTTGACAAACCCGATATGACTCACGAACAGTTTGCTTACTCATACATGCATACAGCAGACGAGGCCATCGCCAAACTTTTTGAAGATAAAAAAAGCTTTGAACAAGCACAAGTGTTTCGCAAACATATGAGCTATATACCATTTTTAAAATATATGGAAATAGAACCGCACCTGAAGCCTTTACTAAAAAGGCTCAGACCTGAATATAAGACAGCAGTTGCTACAAACCGGGCAGATACAATGAAGAGAGTGCTTATTGAACACGATCTCGAAGAATACTTTGATCTGGTAGTAAGTGCACTTGATGTGGAAAATCCCAAACCCAGCCCGGACCCGCTAATTAAAATACTGGAGCACTTTAATATAGAACCCGGTCAATTAATTTATATAGGAGACTCAAAGCTGGACGAACTAGCAGCAAAAGCAGCAGGCATACCTCTGATAGCATATAAAAACAGCTCTCTTTCCGCCGACTTGTATATCAATAGCCTGAAAGAGCTTGAAAATATCCTTCTTTAAAACCACTGATTACACAGATCTGACTTGTAGAAATGACAACCGAAAATTGACCACCTGTGCTAAGGAACGTGGACGAAATAACTTCCCCAATTAGGCATCACAGCTTCAGGCCGCCTTTGTCCGATCTCAAATCCTAAAAATATTGAAATAGCTCGCTATTCCATCAACTTTTGTGATCTGAGATCAAACAAATTCGACCCAAATCTGTGCGCCTACTTGCGGAAGTTATTTCGTCTACGTTCCTAAGTTTATATCGTCAAGGAATGAATATTGATTTTCTTTTGCGGTTTTCTTCCTATCCTTACACAAACTCCGAAAGAAACAAGTGGGCTGAACAGAGCCTGATACCTTCCTTTGTGATCAGATCAATATCATTCTCAAGTGATACCTGTGTGGCCTGCACTGAAGGGAAGCGAGTTTTCAAGTAGTTGAGCGGCCGGCTGATATTCCTGCCGGAATTCTTTTTGCATTCGACAAAATGGAGAGGATTTCCATCTTCAACAATCACGAAATCGACCTCTCGTCTATCTACGTCCCTGAAATATCGAAGCTCTATATCCCGGCCTTCAGTGTCCTGAAGAAAGAAACACCATTTCAGAAGATGGCAGGCCATGAGGTTTTCAAATCTCTTTCCAATATCCTTGACCACTGTCCAGTCAAGATGGTAGTGCTTTGCCTCTTTTTTGACTGCCCTTATCATGGGCGCTCCAAACGGATATATCCGGAAAATCATATAGAGATTTTCGAGCATGTCAATCCAGCGCGATACGGATTGATGTGAGACCTGTAGATCTTTTCGCAGCGCATTGATTGAGAGTGGAGAACCAGCCAGTTCAGGAAGACGCAGTACCATCTTTTCAATAATTCCCAAGTCCCGAACGTTCTCAAGATCGGCCAGTTCTTCCCTGACAATCCGTGAACGGTATTCTCTGCTCCATCGCTTACTCTGTGTTTCCGACTGTAGCATGAACGGTTCGGGAAATCCGCCATAAACCAGAAGATCCCGCACCGTTGATGGCGCCGGCATGTCCAGTTCAGCATATGTCAGCGGTAAAAGTCGGAAAAAATGATACCGCCCCTGAAGGGAATCGCCCCCACGACGGTAATAGTCAAGCCGCGCACTGCCGGTAACAAGAATGTTAAGTTCATCGCCGCGTTTATCATACAGGCCTTTTACCACCTGTCGCCACCGCGAATACTTGTGAATTTCATCGAGAATTAAATATCCAGGCCATGCGGGAAATCGTTCAATGAGAATATTCTCCCTGTCTTCTGCCGCATCCCAGTTCAGATAACGCGTTTTTGTGTCAAATCCCGCCTCATTACAAAGCTGCTTTGCCATCGTGGTTTTTCCGGCCTGTCGCGGCCCACCGACAAAAACCATTTTGCGTTTTAGATCATCAGATACGTTTTTTTCGATATATCTATGCAGGTAATCAGCCATCTTTTTACCTCCATCAAAAAATACAAGCGTGTAATTTACGATGAGGGTAAATATACTCGCTTTTATTCGGAACTGTCAATGTAAAAAACAGGAGGGCGGTACGATTTCGAGGCGCTTAAGGAACGTGTAATCAAAGAGGTATATTATTCAAAAATTAGAATTGCTGAAAAGGAACAATAATCCTTGACTTGTACCTTTTTATCGGTATAATTAATTTGAGATTGTACCTATAGAAGGGGAAATATGGAAAAAGATGAAATTGTCAGGTTTATAGCTGAATGGCAGAACCGCATATTGAGAATACAGGGAATTGACAGAGAGTATCTTCATGCCTTGCAGGAGACTATCGGTTCAAGGCCTATAAAAATAATTACCGGTTTCAGGAGGTCGGGGAAATCCTTTCTTGTTCAGCTCGCTGCCCGGAGGTTGATAGCAAACAACACGTTTTCTGTTTCGAATATTCTTTATCTCAATTTTGAAGATTTTCGTCTTGCCGAGATTAATACGCCTGAGAGGCTTGATGTTATTTACAGGACATTTCGAACTGAAATAGCGGATGAAAAAAAAAAATTATTGATATTTGACGAAATTCAAAATGTCAATAACTGGGATCATTTTATACGAACGATATATGAAACTGATCGCGATGTTGAAATTATTCTGACCGGCTCCAATTCCCGCCTTCTTTCAGCAGAGATAGGAAGCAATCTTGCAGGACGATTCATAGCGCTTTCCATTCTTCCCTTTGATTTTAAAGAATACTTGAGATACAGAGGCATTAAAGTCGCGGACACCACGGATCTTTTCAGAAATCAGGAAACAATTCATAATTACTTCAGCCAATACGTGAAATTCGGAGGTCTTCCTGAAGTTCTGTCCATCAACAGTGAAACTGCCTGTTTTTCTTATATCGAAGGGGTTGTCAGCAAGGTCATACTGGACGATATAATTAAACGGTTTAGTATAAAACATACAACCGCTGTGGAAAAAACGCTTTTTTATCTTTTTTCCGCAATAGGGAATATTATTTCGTTCAGTAGAATATCAAACTATCTGAAACAGCTTGGCATTAATATAAAAAAAGAAACGCTTATAAAATATGTGCAATATATGCTTACCACTTTTGCCATTTATGAAACAAACAAATTCGATTGGAAGCTTGGAAAGTTATTTGGGACCACACGAAAGTATTATGCTGTGGACACAGGCC
Organism: Desulfobacteraceae bacterium; assembly: GCA_014237365.1. Classification (GTDB taxonomy): domain Bacteria; phylum Desulfobacterota; class Desulfobacteria; order Desulfobacterales; family ETH-SRB1; genus B13-G4. The sequence continues at coordinate 6,932 of JABZFQ010000122.1, forward strand.
TGGTCAATCTGTGCCCTGGAACCACAAGTAATTATTCAAGACAGCTTGAAAACATCGTATTTCTCAAACTTAAAAAGGACCGAAGGCATACGTATTTTGGGGCGCTCTCATCAGGAAAGGAAATAGATTTTATCACGCAAACTGTGGATGGAAAATTTGAAAAATACCAGGTTACGCAAACTCTCCACAAAGATAATTATGATCGGGAGCTGTCCTCTTTTCAATTACAAAACACCCATCTTAAGTATGGAAAGAATATGCTTTTGACACTTGATGAAAGTGAAGAAGAAATCGACTACAAAAACACAAAAGTATTTAAAAAGAATTTAATAAGATGGCTCCTTGAACTGTAAAATCGGTCGTTTTCCGGCAGATAATCGTAAAAATCATGAGCCAGGTACATATCCTCTTTTTGAATTTTCTTAGAAAATATTTTAACTTCACATGCAATATAAACTTGAGTTCTCAGTTTAGCATCAAGACCTTTCGCCTTTATGTTTCAATCAACCGTGAACTGTGAACCGTGAACTGTGAACTGTTACTTAGAGCCTATTTCAGTAGGCCATGTACACATGGTTCGTGCCCTTCCAACAGGCCTTTTGGGTCGCGCTTAGTCGCCTACTGAAATAGGCTCTTAATGGCTTTATAAATGGAGATTTAAGATATGGTGCTTTCCTGGATGTTATTGGTTATCGGATTGTTGATGCTTTACTATGGAGCAGCATGGCTTGTAAAAGGAGCGTCCAGTATTGCACGAAGCCTTGGTTTAACGCCACTGGTTATAGGCTTGACAGTAGTTGCATTTGGCACTTCGGCACCAGAGCTTGTTGTAAGTGTTATTTCTTCTTTGCAACAAAAAAGCATGATCGCTGTAGGCAATGTTGTTGGAAGCAATATTTGTAACATAGCTCTTATCCTCGGTCTGGCGTCTTTATTTATGCCCGTTAAAACCAATGCTTCCGTTGTTAAGCGGGATATTCCTATTATGCTCGGAATATCTTTATATCTCCTGCTGATTTCTCTAAACTCTAAAATAGGAAGGCTTGAGGGGGCTACTCTGTTGGGTGGAATAATCATTTATGTCTGTTTGAACTATTATTATGCGGTAAAAGGAACTAAACAAGCATCAAGCGGAGAGAGATTTAGTAAAGAGCTTGCAGCAGCGGACATTGAATTCATTCCTTCCAGGGCGAGGCAAATTACCTTGATTGTAGTGGGAATCCTGTTCGTAGTGACAGGCGCGGAGATACTTATAGACTCGGCAGTAAAAATTATGCAGACATTTGGCATAAGCGAAAAGTTTATTGGACTTACAGTTGTAGCATTAGGAACTTCGCTTCCGGAACTTGCTACTTCCGTTGTAGCGGCAATAAAAAAGGAGATGGATATCAGCATAGGCAATCTGGTGGGAAGCAATGTTTTCAACATACTCGGGGTGCTTGGAGCAGCCTCTCTGGTTAGACCTGTTTTGATCCCAGGTGGTTTTATTCAGAGCGGTTTACTAATTGATTACCTGGTTATGATGTTTATTAGTTTTCTTCCCTGGGTAATGATGAGAAAAACGAACGCACTTATGAGAAGAGACGGAGTTATTCTTTTATCATGTTATGTAGGATATATAGCCTATCTTACAGTTAAGGCATTGTAACTTTACCCTCATGGGGAGAACCAGAAGCAGATGTCTTTCAGTAATTTTTTTTTGTAATAAGCTGCCTTTGCAGGGTTGCTCATTATCATATCCAGTTGCCTTGTATGCATTGTAAGATAACCTAGTATATTAAGGCGGTTTATTGTTGATAATTGATTAAATCCCTCAATATTAGCGTTCATATAATCTTCATGTATTTCGACCTTAAAATCATACTTGACCAGGATTTCTTCTATAAGCTTCATCCTAAGGAATTTTCTGTTAAGATCTGCAGCGCCGCCCTTAAAACAAAACCTTATGTAATTTTCTCTGGACGTATCGCTGACAAAGGTCTGCACAACCGAATAATGATAACCAAACCGGCAACTGAGATTGCAAAAGTTTTTTGAAATAATAGCGCAGTCGTTTTGCGCATAACTGGACTGACCTGATGCGCA
>JABZFQ010000194.1 GCA_014237365.1 Desulfobacteraceae bacterium
TCTGACAGCAACAGGTTGTGCTTTTCAGCGGGAAAATAATTATTGCGCAAGGCCCACAACAGGGTACCTTCCAGGACTAACAAAAACAAGCCACCACCTCTGGTGGTGGTAATTTGACTACCATTTTTTCACAAAAATTATGTAAATTATTACATAAAGTTATTACATAATTTACACACTTTTCGTATTTAGTGTCTGAACCAAAACCCCTGGTTCCGAGCGGTCATTGCCTGGGTCATGCTTCCCTCGAGCTTGGTGTCATGTCTTGACGGGCTGTTTTTAAAAGGCATTTATGATTTAAAGTTGCCATATAAATTTATAATTTCAGGTTCAGGAAGTCTTCACGAATCACTTATCGGCAGGAAACATCTGTTTGAATTAACTACAATTACTTTTGAAGAATTCATCAATTACAAAACGAACTACAGGTATAAAGACAACCTTTCTGCATTTGCTGAAATTGAAAAAAACAAAGTCCTGCAACTACTGACAGAATATATGAATTTCGGGGGATACCCCCGTGTGACTCTTGAAACAGAGCAAAAGGAAAAGCTTCTAATAATTGATGAAATCTATCGTAGCGTTCTTGAAAAGGATGTAGCATATCTGCTGAAAGTGGAAAAAACAGAAGCCTTTAGCTCACTTATCAGGATTCTTTCGAGCCAGATCGGAAATCTCGTCAATCTTTCCGAACTTTCATCAACGCTTAATATTTCATACCAGACAATAAAGAAGTATTTATGGTATTGTCAGAAAATATTCATTTTAGAGCTTGTATCACCTTATTTTCGAAACATCAGGAAAGAGATTACAAAATCGCCTGTTGTGTATTTTTGGGATCTTGCTCTGAGAAATTATTCTTTGGGGCTGTTTGGAAACTTGTACAGCCCCGCAGCAACAGGCTTTGTTTTTGAAAATTTTGTCTTTCTGCTTCTTAAGGAACAAATAAAATTAAGCTCCGCAAAACTGAACTTCTGGCGTACGAAAAACAAGGCAGAAGTCGATTTTATCATTGAACGGGGTACGAACATTATCCCGGTTGAAGTTAAATATAGAACTTTTAAAGATATAAAAGTTACCAGTTCCATGCGTAGCTTTATTAAGAAATATGAACCGTTGGAAGCTTATATGATCAACCTCGATTTGAAAAAAAGTATTAAGATCGGAAAAACCAGACTGACTTTTCTTCCCTACTATGCACTTATGTTCAAGACTTTATATAGACTTTCAGATAATTAATTTCACTGCGTTATCAGTCGTCGACGTATAACTAATACGCCTTCCTCCTTCTAGCCTTGTGAAATTAATTATCTGAAAGTCTATAATAATGAGCGATGCTTGTTTACGAAAACCCTCCAAATTACACTTTTCATGTCATTACGAGGGAAGCATGACCGAAGCAATCTCTTGGAAAAAAGGGAATTGCTATGTAACATGCCGGAAACTCATTCTATTAAGGCCGAAAGCATCACGGATGCATATGCTAAAGTTGTAAAATTTTTTGGTAATTTCGGAATTGATGTGTATATTGGGAGGACGTGAAAACGCTGGCGCGTTTCACGCCCCCCTCAGCTTTTCGTTAATAAATATTTTTCAAAAAAGGAATTTTTAATATGCTTACTCCCGATCAATTTCGTGTTAATGAAGCTTGGATTGTGGTCAGGGTCAATGAAGCCTTCTTGTTTGTAAAGGATGACCCTTACGATATTTACGTGCTTATGGATGCTGCTAGCTGTTATGTATTAGGGCATGTATTATCAAGGGTAACAAATGAAGCCCCGCATGAAAAAGATGTGGAAGCTCTTTTTAAAAAAGCGTGGGAGGCTAAGAATCAATGGGCTGAAAAATTAATATTGACGGAAAACTCTATTGCTGAGGATGTATTTAGGAAGCAGGCAAAACAAAATAGCCTATCCGTTAGCATAGTTCCTTTATCTGATTTAGAGCCAATTGTAGGTCCCTTAAAAGAATCATTTGCATCAGATTTTATCGGAAACGCCACATAATAACAGCTTCCAGCACACAGCCAGTACCGTGCCGCAGCTCCCCCATACTCATTGAAAAGTCGTTTCCCCTGCACCAACAGCTCAACAGGTGCGCCTGCCATGGGCCCCAACAATCCAACCTCCAGAGCATATACCTTAAAACAACTTATGTCCGCATAATGCATAAGAGAAGGTTTTCGGTTTAAATGTGTGACAATCATCACCTTATTCCGACGTAAAGTGTGACTTATTGCACAAACACCTGATAAAAAAACCTATGTGGAAATCCCTGGCTTGATGATGACCGTGCCAATCAGGTAGTCAGCGCCTTAGAGCGAATCAGCGCGCCGAAATTGATGGAGGCGTAGAGGAAAGAAGATAAAATATAATATTACAAATTTGTAGGCGACATCTATTGGGCTGATGGCAGAATTTTGTCTAAATAGCTTGTAATGTCCCTGGAATCTTCCATTAATAACACACTGTTTAAAGCTTTCTTTGTATCGGTCAATCTTACTTTCCTGATTAAATCTTTTATAACAGGAATAGAAGCAGGGTTCATGCTGAGTTTGTCTGTCTCAAAAGCTGTAAAAAGATAGGCGCAGCGAGGATTGGAGGCCGCCTCACCACAGATACTGACCTCCTTGTTATTTTTCTTGCAGATCGAAACCACATCGAGGATTGTAGAAATCACAGCAGGATGCAGGGGGTCGTATAGCTCTGCCACTTTCTGGTTGTTTCTGTCCACAGCCAGAGTATATTGAATAAGGTCATTGGTACCGATACTCACGAAATCCACATAATGAAGCAATCTATCCAGAATTTTAACAGTGCCCGGGACCTCGACCATTATGCCGATATTTATCGTTGTATCAAACGGAATCCCTCTTTCTTCCAGAGAACTCTTTTCTTCATCCAAAAGTGAAACAATTCTCCTGACCTCCCCTGCCGATGTTATCATGGGAAATAGTATTTTGATGTGCCCAAAAGCCGATGCTTTTAATATAGCTCTTATCTGTGTTCTGAAGATATCATCCAGCTCAAGAGAAACCCTAATCGATCTCCAGCCAAGATAAGGATTCTGTTCCTTAGGGTAATCGAGATAAGATAAGAATTTATCCCCGCCGACATCGAGTGTGCGGATAGTCACCGACCTTCCTTCCGCGCCTTCTACTACTTTCTTATATAATAAAAATTGCTCATTTTCCGATGGAAATTCCTTTCTGACAAGAAAGGGAAACTCAGTTCTGTAAAGTCCTATATGGTCGCCCCCGTACTTTTTGACCAGTTCAAGATCCGACAAGAGCCCGATATTTGCGCCGAGCTTGATTTCATAACCATCTTTTGTCTTGGCCTCCAAGTCTCTCAGAACATCAAGCTGTTGAAACTTGTTTACCTTTTCTGCCTTTAATCTGGTGTATTCGTCAATGATCACCTGCGGAGGTTTGCTGAAGACAATACCTGATGTCCCGTCAACGATTAAAAAGTCGTTTTCTTTTACAGTATCCAGCATGTCTCTTACACCGATCACCATCGGTATCTCAAACGACTTGGCCAGGATCACCGCATGAGATGTCTTCCCGCCCCTGGAAAGAACAATTCCTTTTAAGTTGTCCTGTCTAAGGCCGATAAGGTCTATGGGCGAAATATCAGAAGCAATAACAACTGTTTCTCTTGTAAATTGCCTGGTTTCCCGTCCTTCATATCCAAGGAGTTTTCTCAACACCCGCTTGCCTATATCCTCTATGTCGGAGCCCCTCTCTTTTAAATAGGGATCCTCCATGTTGGAGAAAAACTCTACATATTTCAAGATAGCCTTTTTCAAAGCATATTCGGCACAAGAGCCTTCCTTAATATGCGCTATTATTTTCTTCTTAAATGACCTGTCCTGGAGCGCCATGACCTGTGCATCAAGGATAGCTTCATCTTCCCCTGACATATCTTTTACGTGTTTTGTAAGAGCTATGATTTCTTCCTGAGAACGTGTAAATGCGGCTTCAAGTCTGCTGATTTCAGATGAAACATCCTCTGTTTCCTCATATTCTATCTGGTCAAAGCCGATACTTTCCCCCAGATAGTGCGCATGACCTTCGGCAAAACCAGGCGATACAGGCATGCCCCTGATCAAACCCTTTTTTCCCTTTTTTGCTGTTTTTTCAGCGTGTATTTCCACTTCTTCTAACAGCCTTTCCTCTAAGTCTCGCCTATCCTGCCGCTCCTTTTTCAGGTCTTCAAGAAGCCCGCTATACGCTACCGTTGCAGAGATTTGGCTGGCTATGGTTGCAAACAGATTCATATCGGACTTGGATATAGCGTCTTCTTGCACGGTTTGAACAACGAGTACGCCGAGCGGATTCCGGAGATGTACCAGGGGGACACCCAGATATGTGCTGTAAATCTCTTCGCCACTTTTTTCGAAAAACTTGTATCTTGGATGTGCAGCCGGATTTACAATAAATACCGGCCGCATCTCTTCCAAAACAAAGCCAGTGAGCCCCTCATGGACGCTCATGCGAATTTTACCTGTTGATTCTTTACGTAACCCAACGGTTGCCTGTAATACAAGAGAGCGTTTATCTGTATCCAGAAGATATACGGAACATACATCTATATTAAATTTGTCGGCAACAAGTTCGACAATTTTTTCCAGCGTCCTGTGCGGTCGGGCAGATTCTGTTATTATCTTTCCGATATTTTCCAGGATACTGATCTTGTTTCTATCCATTTCGATATTACCCCTCCTTCTGTTAATAATCGCTGAATTAAAAGCCAATGAGAAATTTTTATACACATATTATGCCAAACTTTTCAAAGAAAGAAAAAAATCCGAGCATCGAAACCTGGTCAACCAATCTCCTTTTACATTTTCCTACATTCCTGTCGAAATTACCTCAAATCCTACCATTCTGTAGGATACAATGCCATATTATTTCCACGTAACATAGCATAAAACACGTTAATTTCAATCTATAATATTCGATAGTTAGGCCTGTAAATATGTTCACCGCTCAGAATTGGCATGCATCTTGATATACATTTCATACAAACACAAACAAAGTTCAAGCTCAGTTTAAATTTACAACAGGAGGCATGAAATGAGAAAGATTGCAATGTACGGAAAAGGCGGAATCGGAAAATCAACTACTTGTCAAAACCTTGTGGCAGGTCTTACGGAGATGGGGGAAAAAGTCATGGTGGTCGGTTGCGACCCAAAGGGCGATTCTACCAGGCTGCTCCTTGGAGGGCTGAATCAGCACACGGTTTTGGACACCCTGAGGGAAGAAGGCGAAGATGTGGACCTTGAAGATATTCGCAAAACAGGTTTCGGCGGCACTTTATGTACTGAATCGGGGGGGCCGGAGCCGGGGGTAGGGTGTGCCGGCCGGGGTATTATTACTTCGATTAACCTGCTCGAACAACTCGGTGCGTTTGGAGAAGACGAAAATCTTGATTATGTTTTTTACGACGTTTTGGGCGACGTGGTCTGCGGCGGCTTTGCCATGCCGATGAGAGAGGGTAAGGCAAAAGAAATCTACATCGTTGTTTCAGGCGAGATGATGGCCATGTATGCGGCAAACAATATTTGCAAGGGAATATTAAAATTTGCGGAAACAGGGGGAATCCGGCTTGCAGGTCTTATCTGCAACAGCCGTCAGGTCGATAATGAAGTGGAAATGATAGAAGCGTTTGCAAACAAGCTTGGATCACACATGATTCATTTTGTTCCGCGGGACAACATGGTTCAAAAGGCGGAGATAAACAGAAAAACAGTCATTGAGTTTGAACCAAAGCACCAACAGGCCGATGAATACAGGATGCTTGCAAAAAAAATAAGTGAGAATGACAAATATATTATCCCGGCTCCGATGCAGATGGACGATTTGGAAAAGCTGCTGATAGAATACGGCATAGCAGGATAAAAAAATATTTATAGAGGAGAATAACCAGCATGATAATGATCAGATCAATAGTAAGACCTGAAAAATCGGATAATGTGCTTGCAGCTTTAATGGATGCAGGATTTCCTGCAGTTACAAAAATGTCTGTTGTGGGAAGAGGCAAGCAGAGAGGGATTAAAATCGGAGATATTACATACGATGAAATATCAAAAGAGCTTTTGCTTACAGTTGTAAACGAAGAGGATAAGGATATTCTTATAAAAACCGTAATGAGTGCCGCGAGAACAGGAGAAAAGGGCGCTTTCGGGGACGGAAAGATATTTGTAACACCTGTAGATGAAGTTTACACGATAAGCTCGGGAATAAAAGAAACATCTTCAGGAGAAAGTTCAGAGGTGAAAATATGAAAGAGGTAATGGCTGTTATACGTATGAACATGATTAGCAAGACAAAAATAGCCCTTGCCGACGCCGGAATATCTTCCATTACAGCAAGAGACTGTCTCGGCAGGGGAAAAGGTCTTGTCGATTTAAGGCTCTTGAAAGGTGCGGAAAAAGGTTATGAAGAGGCTATCTCTCAATTAGGCCAGAGCCAGCGTTTAATTCCAAAGAGGGTCCTGTTTATAGTGGTTCCGGATAAGATGGTAAAAAAAACCGTTAAGACCATAATAAAGGTGAATCAGACCGGCAAATCGGGTGACGGCAAAATATTTGTCGTTCCCGTGTTAGATTCAGTAAGGGTTAGAACAGGAGAAAACGGAAATATTACGCTTGATGACTGAGGGAGGTATAAAAAATGGAAGCGCTGAGCAGAAAAAGAATTGATGAAGAAAAAGTTTCTTTAGATTCTGATGAATTCATGGATCCTGAAACACTGAAGCTGGAAATTCTTTCAAAATATCCGCCAAAAGTTGCCAGGAAAAAAGCAAAACAGATAATCGTAAATCGTAAAGAAACGGAAGAAAAATATCCTGAAATACAGGCTAATGTGAGAACCGTGCCGGGTATCATCTCCCAGCGGGGCTGTTGCTATGCGGGTTGCAAGGGTGTTGTGATGGGCCCGACAAGAGACATAATCAACCTGACTCATGGTCCCATCGGCTGTGGTTTCTACAGTTGGCTTACCAGAAGGAACCAGACAGATCCTTCCACGACCCCTGACGGCCATAATTTCATGAACTACTGCTTTTCCACGGATATGGAAGAAAGAGAGATTATTTTCGGTGGTGAAAAAAAATTAAGAGCCGCAATCCAGGAGGCTTACGATATATTCAAGCCAAAGATGATTTCCGTATTCGCCACCTGTCCCGTGGGCCTTATCGGAGACGATGTCCATGCGGTCACCAGGGAGATGGAAGAAAAACTGGGGATTACAATTTTCGGTTTCAGTTGTGAGGGATACAAGGGGGTCAGTCAGTCCGCAGGCCACCATGTGGCAAACAACGGACTTTTCCAGCATGTTATCGGCCTGGACAATACGGTAAAAGAGGGGGATTACAAGGTCAATCTTCTGGGAGAGTATAATATAGGCGGAGACGCCTTTGAAATAGAGAGGGTATTAAACAAGTGCGGCATAAAACTAATTTCCACGTTCAGCGGCAACTCGAGCGTCGATTTTTTTGCAAACTCCCACACGGCCGATTTGAACCTTATCATGTGCCACAGGTCAATCAACTATGTGGCGGAGATGATGGAGAAAAAATACGGGATCCCCTGGTTTAAGATCAATTTTTTAAGCGCCGGAGGCATGTCAAGATCCTTAAGAAAAATTGCAGAATATTACGGGGAACAGAAACTCATAGACCGTGTAGAAGAAGTAATTGCAGAAGAGATGCCGGCAGTCAAAAAGGCCCAGGCAGAGGTAAGGCCGAGGCTCGAAGGAAAGCTTGCCATGATGTTTGTGGGAGGATCACGGGCACATCATTATCAGGAGATGTTCAGGGAGATGGGGATGATACCCTTTTGCGCTGGCTATGAGTTCGCACACAGGGATGATTACGAGGGGAGGCAGGTTCTGCCGAATTTAAAAGTAGATGCAGACAGCAGAAATATACAAGAGCTCGAAATTGAAAAAGACCCTGAAAGATACAACCCGAGAATAAGCGCCGAAGAGTTCGAAGCCCTGGAGAGAAACAACATAAAACTCAGGGACTATGAAGGAATGATGACCGACATGCCAAGCGGAACCATAGTCATAGACGACATAAGTCAGTATGAAACTGAAAGCCTGCTTAAAACCTACAAACCGGCAGTATTCTGCGCAGGCATAAAGGAAAAATATACTGTGCAGAAACACGGTATCCCGATGAAGCAGCTCCACAGTTATGATAACGGCGGACCTTATGCAGCTTACAGGGGCGCCATTAACTTTTACCACGAGATCGACCGGATGGTAAACAGCAAGGTCTGGGATCATATCAAGGCACCCTGGGAAAAGAGCCCGGAACTGGCCGCGAGGTATACATATCAATCGTAGGGGCAGGCCCCTGTGCCTGCCCTGTCTGGCCCCTGTGCCTGCCCAAATCCATGTACCTGCCCTGTCGATGAATGGGCAACAACCAAATGGGCAAAAAAATAATAGGGCAACCATAATAGGGCAACCACAGGGGGTTTGCCCCTACGTCAAAAAAAAAGGAACTCCCAAATGTTACTAAGACATACATCAAAAGAAATCGTTGAACGAAAATCTTTGACCGTTAATCCTGCAAAGACCTGCCAGCCCATAGGAGCCATGTATGCGTCCCTGGGAATTCACGGCTGTCTTCCACACAGCCACGGCTCCCAGGGGTGTTATGCATATCACCGGAGCACCCTGACCAGACACTACAAGGAACCTGTGATGGCCGCCACCAGCTCTTTTACCGAAGGCGCATCCGTGTTCGGAGGCCAGGCAAACCTGCTGCAGGCGATGGACAATATATTTACAATCTATAATCCTGATGTCATTGCCGTTCATACCACATGCTTATCAGAAACAATCGGTGACGATGTCCCGCAGATATTCGGAAAAGCAAAGACAGACGGGAAGATTCCAAAAGGAAAATATGTTTTTCATGCAAGCACTCCGAGCTATGTGGGCAC
>JABZFQ010000329.1 GCA_014237365.1 Desulfobacteraceae bacterium
GGGCGGAAGGGCAACCACAGGCGTTGCCCCTACGTTATTTGAAAACGAATTGTATCACATAATAGGGAACCATCATCAAGATGGCATTGTTTTATTTTGGTTACACTCAAATTATTTATCTGAAAGTCTATATTTACCCATTCAACTATTTAAGAATATAAGATAGCATTCTCTCAACCACATCATTAACAGAAAGATCGGTACAATCTACTATTACCGCATCATCAGCTGGTTTCATCGGCGCCACTTCTCTTTTTCTGTCATGCTCATCTCGAAGCCTGATTTCTCTTTCAACGTCCTCAAGTATCTGGAAAGTTTTTGATTCTAATTCTCTATAACGCCTTATTGCCCTTACTTTTTGCGATGCATCTAAATAAAACTTTTTATCAGCATCAGGGAACACAACAGTTCCCATGTCACGTCCCTCGAATACAACTCCTTTTTTTCTGCCCATATTTCTTTGCAAATCCAGAAGATATTTTCTTACCACCGGCCTTGCTGAAACTGCCGATGCCATCATTGATATTTCAGGAGTCCTGATTTGATCAGTAATATCTGCATTATTAGACAAAAGGCGCAACCCTCTTCCATCCTTTACAAAATTTAAATTAAGGGCGCTGCATAAATTCTCAAGACCTATATCATCATCCTGGCCTACTCTTGCAATTCTTGCCTCAAATGCAATACCTCTGTAAAGTGCGCCTGTGTCAACATATTTGTAATTAAGACGATCAGCAATTTTGCGGCTTACAGTTGTTTTACCGGCACCTGCCGGGCCATCTATTGTAATGAGAAGGCTTTTCATTAAATTATTTTTTCAAGAGCATTTAAAAAACGGACATTTTCTTCATGGAGGCCAATATTTATTCTTATATAATCAGGATATCCATATGATGTCATTGAACGAACAATAACGCCCTGCCTGAGCATTTTTTCAAAAACCTCATCAGCATTTTTACCAACGTCTATTAAAAAAAAGTTTGCCTGTGTCGGAAAATATTTAATATTCATCCTGTCAAGGGATTCGTATAAAAAATCAAGCCCTTCATGAACAAGAGATACGGTTTTTTTCAAAAAAATTTTGTCTTCAAGCGCAGCGCCGGCGCCAACCTGTGCCAATGAATTTGCGTTAAAAGGCTGCCTGACTCTGTTTAGCAGGTTCGCTATTTCTTGAGGCATAATACCATAGCCTATTCTGAGGCCAGCCAGGCCATAAGCTTTTGAAAATGTTCTAAGTATAACCAATGCAATACCGGAATCAAGGTAATCAATACTTCCAGCACAGTTTTTATCCCGTACAAATTCAATATAAGCTTCATCCACTACTATCAGAACCCCATCGGGGATGCTTTGAAGAAAGTCTTTAAAATCCTTTTTTGATATAACGGTTCCGGTAGGATTATTAGGATTGCATATAAAAATCATGCGCGTTCCAGATGAAATTCTGTCTCTGATTCCATTCAGATCAACACAAAGTGACTTTAATGGAACCTTTACCGGTGTTGCTCCGGCACAGCATACCATTATATTGTACATAAGAAATGATGGATAAGGCATTATTGCTTCATCGCCCGGACACAGCAAGGCACGTGTAATCATACCGATAATCTCATCAGAACCGTTTCCTAAAACAATGTTTCCAGTTGCAACGCCAAGCTTTTTAGCGATATTGCTTACCAGATCATGCCCGCTTCCATCCGGATAACGGTTCAGCTTTCCTATTGCATCCTGGATAGCTTTTACAGCCAAAGGAGACGGCCCCAATGGGTTTTCATTAGATGCAAGCTTGATAGAATCGTTAATACCATATTCTCTCTCAAGCTCCTCAAGAGGTTTGCCAGGAGAATAAGGCTTTATCGCTAAAATATAATCAGGTGCTGATAATTTCATTTTGCAATTTTCAGGTTTAACACTTTTAAAAGCTTTAAGAAGAGTTTTTGTATTTGCAATTTATATTTGTGTCAAGTTTTTTCAAATAATTATTATAAACCCTGTTGACACAATATAATCGTTACTCTATTCTTTGACCTAAATATTCCTCGTTACAAAAACTTTGAACGATTAATGACATCACAAAACAACCTCAAAAAATATATCCAAAGAATCCTGGTATTTCAGCAAAACGGCAGTGGAGAAAGCAAGATACAGGGAATCATAAAATATGGAAAAAACCTATTTGACCTGAAAATAATATCAATCGACAAATCTCTATCTCCTGTAATCGACGATTCAACAAAATATCTTCCCACAAATATCAAAGCTGACCTGGTATTAGATTATCTTACACATCCCGACCTTTCACATGATCTTGCAATTATGTGCGTAAAGAAAAAAATTCCTGTAGTCGCAACAGGTAAAAAATCGCATATTAAAGGCGTGCTTACGCCTCCCACTTGATGCAGTTTATCAAGGCAGGTCTGCCTTGGCCATTATGGAGAAAGATTCGGTATGCCAAAATTTTCAGTCAAAACAGCCAGTGGAAAGATTGTCGATATTAAGATACTTCGGGGCGCTCCATGCGGTGCAACATGGAAGGCCTCAGAACGTATTTTAAATCTATCTTTGCAAGATGCTGTTGAACACATAAGTTTGGAAACACAGTTCTTTTGCAAGGCAAACCCTTCAGGATGGGATCCGATCTATGAGAAAAGTCCTGTTCACTTAGCAGGCGAACTACATAAAGCAGCACTCAGCAGAGCCATATCTTTGTAGATCCTTTGGAGCGAACCGCAAATCGTTATCCTGTCCCGAACGGGACAAAATGAAAATATAATTTTATAATTTCCTATACAATGGAAAAAAATTCAAACGAGTTAAAAATTTGAAAGTCGAAAATTGGGCAGGTGAATAACGAAATTGCTTCCTTCGCCAGGATTACTCTCAACTGTTACGTATCCCCCGTGAGTCTGTATTATATGTTTAACAATGGCAAGCCCCAGCCCTGTTCCTCCGAGCTTACGGCTTCTAGCTTTGTCCACTCTGTAGAATCTTTCAAAAAGACGGGAAAGATGTTTTGGGGGAATTCCAATGCCGTGATCCTTAAAACTTATACAAACCTCGGTATCTGTTGTAATTACTTCAATCTGAACCAATCCACCTTCTTCACTATATTTTATTGCGTTATCAAGAAGATTTACCGCAGCCTGTTCAAGAAGCTGGGTATCAATTTTAGTCGAAATATCTTCATGGCATATCAGATTGACTTTTATTTTCTTTGACTCCGCTTTTGCCTGGCAGACCTGAATAGCTGTTTTAATAACACTCCTGATATGCCCTTTTTCCAGCTTGATCCCTTCGCTTTTATCTCTCTGCTCAATTACTGAAAGCTGCATAAGATCTTCTATTATAGAAACCAGGCGGTTAACATGTTTTTCGATAATATTTAAAAAACGCTTAGCTTCGTCAGGATTGTCCATGGCTCCGTGCCTTAAAGTCTCAACAAAGCCTTTTATTGCTGTCAAAGGAGTTTTGATTTCATGGGAAACGTTGGATACAAATTCTTTCCGCATATTTTCCAAGCGCCTCAGCCGGGTCACATCGTTCAATACAATAAGTATACCTATAAAGTCTGCACCTTCACCTCGAAGTGAAGTGGTCTGAATATTCAAAATACTTTCCTCGTCCTGATAAAGAACGATATCGCCTTCTGTATGGTCATCTCTTCCAAGAACACTTTTTACAATTTTATGCAGCTCAGGGTTTCTGATCACTTCCTGAATGCTTCGCTGTTCTAAATCAGACGGATTGCTTTTAAACATCCTGGCGGCTGCCTGATTTATACTGATGATTTTCTCATCTCTATCAATAGCAATTACACCCTCCTCCATACTTGAAAGGACGGCTTCAAGCTCATTACGCTGTTTTATTGCTGTCTTTATTCGATTATCCAGTAGCGTGGCCATCTGGTTCATTGCTTCAGCTAAACCACTCATCTCTTCTGTATCAGGAGAGGGCATCCTATAAGCCAAATCACCGCAAGCAAATTGCTCTGCGCCTTTTTTCATTTCCTCTATTGGCCGGCTTATACGTTTAGAAATAAACAAGCTGATTCCAGCAGCAAAAATCGCTATAAGTAAATATCCAAAACCTATCTGAATCTGCATGGAGTGCAGTTCATCATATATTGCAGTTACCGGTATTGAAGTACGTAAGACAGCAATAACCTCATTATTCTTCTCTAATGGTATCGCAATATACATCATATCTTGTCGAAGTGTACTGCTGTATCTATTAGAAATTCCAACATTTCCAAGCAAAGCTTCTGCCACCTCAAAACGATTAGCATGGTTGTCCATACTTTCCGGTGCTTTTTCAGAATCACCGACTACTTTCCCTGAAGAAAGTATAACAGTAATACGACTAAATGACTGCTCACCAGCTGCTTTGCATATAGAATCAACCGACATTTCATCCAAGGGTGAAATAAAAGATTCTATCTGTTTTTCCAGTAGATGTGCCCTGGATTTCAGGTCTGCAGCGGTCCGTTCAAGAAAAAACTGCCTAAAGGCACTTGAAGCTAAAAGGCTGACAGCCAAAAGAGAAATAAGTGTAATTAGCAGGTAAGATGGATATAACTGCCATAACAGTCGTTTCTTTTTTTTCATGGATTTTCCCTGAACCTGTACCCTACTCCTCTTACAGTTTCTATGTATCTGCCACAGGAGCCGAGTTTTTTCCGCAGTCCAACAATCTGAACATCAACAGATCTATCCGTAACCGGGTAATCATCTCCGCGAACTGCATCAACGATCTGGGTGCGGGTAAATACCCAGCCAGGTCTTTTAGCCAGATAGCAAAGGACTTGAAACTCAGTAAAGGTCAAATCAACAGGCTTCTCATTTGCAAGGATTTCTCGCTTGTGAGGATTAATTGCAATATTGTGGACTTGAATAACCGACATATCATCAGTTTCCTCCTTCTTTTTCCTGCGGATAACAGCACGTACTCTTGCAACTAAAATTCTTGGGCTGAAAGGCTTGGTTACGTAGTCGTCAGCTCCAAGTTCCAAACCAGTAACGATATCCGCCTCCTCTCCTTTTGCCGTTAACATAATGATTGGGACATGCTTTGTTTTTGAATCACTTTTTAATTTTTTTGCAACTTCAAGGCCATCCATACCAGGAAGCATCAGATCCAGCACGATTAAATCCAGCTTCTCTGATCTGGCGTTTTTAAGGCATTTCTCACCGGAAGACGCGCTAATCACTTGATAGCCTTCTCTGGCAAAATTATATCTTACCAGCTCAAGAATATCTTCTTCGTCATCTACAACCAGGATACATTCTTTTGCCATAGTTTTTTTCTTTTAAAAATTATAATTATAAATCCATTATTTATGTTAACATAATGTTAGTATAATGTTAATTTTTTATTATCTAAGGATTCGCCCAAAAACAACTTCCCCCAACTATCCATCACAGCTTAAGGCCGCCTTTGCTCGATCTCAAATCCCAAAAATATTGAAATAGCCAGCTATTCCATCAACTTTTGTGATCTGAGATCAAACAAATTCGACCCAAATCTGTGCGCCTACTTGGGGAAGTTATTTCGTCCACGTTCCTAATATACTTTGTCTATAAGTTCCATTATTTGCTTTGCATAATCAGGTTTGATTACTTCTATCAATTTATGTGATGCATTGGAATATTTTTTGCGGAATGTATCTAATGTTTTTTTATCAGGACAATTCCCAGATGCCCCTATCGTTGTACATGCGTATGATGCCCAATCTCTTCCTTCAACAATGGCGGACAGAAAATCCTTAAAAGTGAAATATTTGTTTCCATTAAGACTCGAAATCATTCCTGATGCAAAGGCGTCACCTGCCCCGGTTGGATCAATGATTTGTTTAATTTTCAGTGGCCATGCCAAAACAATGCCGTCACTGCCATCTTTGTATGTTCCTATTGCACCAAAACGATTAATGGTAATAACGGCAGTAATTGAACGTTCTCTTAAAAATTTTATAATTTCATTTAGAGAGCTGTTTCTGCCGCTCTGGTTAAAAAACCTTTTGATTTCTTCCAGATTCAGTTGAAATAGATCAATATGTGACAAATCTTTAATCCAGAAATCTACGCCATGCTTAATTTGGCTATTACCAAAATTTGCAAAAAGAAAAAATTTGTTAAAATATGTGTTGATTGTTTTTTTTGATATTACGCCGGGTTTATGAATGTCACCGTCAACAGAAATATGGCCGATCATTACAGAGCCAGTATCATTGGATGCAAGATTGCATAGGAAATCAAGGCGATTCTGAAAATGTTCTTCAATATTTTTTTTTATAGGTAGACCCTGAGAAAAAATAGTTCGCTGTCCTTGATGGACGACAATTATGGCTTTTGGGGTTTGAACATTTGGGAATAAAAAATCTTTAGAACTGATAAATTGAAGCGCTTTTTCATTAAGATCTCTTTCAAGCCCTATTTTTACTAAATGCTTACGGATATCATGCCCGTGCTGATCTTTTCCTATAAAGGGTATAGGAAAAACATCTATGCCTGCGGTTATTAATCTCAGAAAATAATTAATACAACTGCCCCCAAAAAGTTCATAACTCGTTACAATATGCTTCCGTCCTATCCGTATTTCGCCATCATACTTCAAAATATGTTCAACATTGCCACTACCGATTGTAATTATGGGAGAAGTGCCCTTGCTGGTTGTTTTCATATTATTACCATTACTTCCCTATCCCAATATTAAAATTTAATATCTCTTTTCCCTCAAGTTTGTGTTTTTGCGGTGTGCATAACTCACCTACTCTGGTTTTTAGATCAAAGATCACCACGTATCCCTCATTCATATGCTCTGTTAAAAGGTATTTGCTGCAAAGTTGATCAATTGCCTTTTCAATTGTTTTATCAAGGCTTGAACGATTTATCTTGGTCTCAATAATGTATTTTCGACCATGATAGGTTAGCATAATATCAATTCTTCCTAATCCTGTTGGCGTCTCAAAACGAAGTTCGCCTTTTCCTCCTTCTACAAATTGATACAGCCATGCAGTAAGCAAAAATTGTCCCGTCTTCTCATAAGGCTTCTTACTTGTATAAAATGCATTTACGCCTATCTGCATGATATATTCCTCAAAATCGGAGAGAATAGCTGTCAGATTTAAAAATCCATCAGAAGTAAAATAGGATTTAAGTGAGGTATCTGCGATGGCCTTGGATTCTCGAAAAAAAGCCTTCAAAAATCGTTTCTTGTATATTGTATTGGCTACAACAGCCTTATAATTTTTCTCCTTAATCAGACCGTATTGTTCCAGCCAGGATTGTTCCTCATCATCCGGATTATAGTTAACTCCATTGAAAATGATCTGAATAAAGCTTTCTTTATATAATTTCGCTTTTTCAAGAAGATTATCAAAGTGACTGTTCCTTTCTTTAAGGATATGCCTTATTCCCTTTTCCACATCCTCAGCAGTGATCAGCTCTGTGGTTTCAGGTTTTATATCAACCGTCAGAATAGTCCCAAGACGGTTTACCAGCCAGGGTTGTCCGAATGTTTCATCAAATACTTTTTTTACAGCTTCTCCGGTAAATGGCTGGTTTGTTTCTTCTGTATATTGAACATAAAGATCACGGACATTTTTCAGGGTAAATGGGGGGAGCTTGACCTGATCTGCGATGTTAAAAGGGGAAACACCGCCTACAATCAGTTTGGTAATGTTGCGGATGCCCACCAGGCCAACGGAATAAAGGGCTCTGTCGGTCTGCTTTTTGTATCTTTGATAGAGTTCCCTCAATGTGGTCAGGAAATTTTCCAGTTCATTGATCGGTATTCCGTCAAACTCATCTATGAAAATAACAATTTGCTTGAATTCTATTATCCGGTTCAATTCTTCAAACAATGCACAAAACGAGATATGATCGGTTATATTATGGGAATCCAGGTACGCCCTTATGATATCCAGCTTTGGACAATTCACAGCACCCAACCTGTTTATTAATTGGCTATAAATATCTTTTTGAATCAAATTGTAGAATCTTTGTTTGTCAAGGTTTTTGTATGTCTGGAAACTAAGCATAATCGCCACATAGGCAGGATCTTTTTCGAGTTTGTGGCAAAAGTCTTCAAAATAAGTAGTCTTGCCGCTCTGCCTTGGAGCAAATATGGAAAAGTATCTTCCCAGGTCAACCATAGTTTTGATATCCTGGTTCTTTGTATTAACCACATTTTCCAACTCAATATGGTATGAAATTCTCGGATCAACTGTTCCGGAGTCTTCAAAGATACGTTCCGGTTTTCTATAGTTCATCACTATTTTCCCTTTTGTAAATGTTTAGTTGATCGCTGTGACAATTAAATCTTCTCAGCTCTTTTGCTTCTTAAAACTTGTAATTTCTTCTTTACTATTGCACATAAACACCTATCGTCAAGACACCGTCCACGTTCCTAAACTTATTAGTTACAAAATGATTGTATGGCGGATATTGCTTTAGGGTGCAATACAAAAAAGTGATATCAATTATTAAAAGTTCCCCGAATGAATCATTGTGCTATAATTTTAATTGGTTAAGCTTAAGATTGACTATTGAAAAGTGAATATTGGTGGTACGCTTTCGGCGTGCTAATTGATAAGCCAAAGATACTTAGGAACGTGGACGAAATAACTTCCCCAACTATGCATCACAGCTTCAGGCCGTCTTTGTTCGATCTCAAACCCCAAAAATATTGAAATAGGTAAGCTATTCCATCAAGTTTTGTGATCTGAGATCAAACAAATTAGACCCAAATCTGTGCGCCTACTTGGGGAAGTTCTTTGAGTGTAACCAAAATAGAACAAAGTTATTGATTTTCGGGGATGGCTCCCCGCTCTGTGATATATGCGAGATATTGGTGGAATGTGCAAAACGATTCGAACCTCCGGAAAATCCGGCCCAATGTATTCGGCAATATCCCGTAGGGGCAGGCCCCTGTGCCTGCCC
>JABZFQ010000173.1 GCA_014237365.1 Desulfobacteraceae bacterium
TTTTCTTAAGACTCACTAAGGGCGCTCAGACAGTCATCCATTTTCAAATTTCATCACCTGAAGCCTTCATTTATTGAGAAGTTACAAATTAAATGGATAGATGTTCAATTTTGGTTACATTCTTTTGATTTCATTGTGCGGAGGTCTGCGGATGTTGACCGCAGCTTGAGATTGGGGGATTATTTTATAAAGGAGATTATGTAGGAAGGCAAGATACTGTATGAAAAAACTGCCTGATGATTTGGAATGGTCATAATTGACCGGATGCCGGTATTATTTCGTTCGGTTTTTTTTACCACAAAGAACACGAAGATAAAATCATTTATATTGTGGCTATTTTTGATTACCACGCAGTACATTGTATTTTATATAGCTTAGTAGTTATAACTTACGACCGTAATACCTTTAACTTTTGAGAAGTTGTCTCAATATAATTACAAAAGAGGTGGATATGAATCGTATTGAACCTGTCTTAAAGGCTATCCTTATAGAGGGATTGCAAAAAGTTCGTGAGTGGTTTTTAAGAAAAAATGTTTCATACCTTCGATCAATTTTTGATCAAGTCGGTTTTATTGACGCAGATGAAATATCGAATATTTCCTATGTGCCCCCTTATAGCCTGACATCCGAGGTCATATATCCGGTCAATAGGAAAAACCCTCTCCTTGATGATGTCAGATCAAAAACCTATCACGAAATATTTACTCAACATCACAGCTTTAATGACGATTATCTTGCCGGCCTTCCCGCAAACAAACTCTTATTCTTGCTCGAAAAATTTGGTGGAACCGTCCCTGTTGATGGAGACAGTACTATCTCAATATTTGATATGTACAAAATAATGGGCGCCAAAGCCATTGTAAGATTAAACAGGAAAACACTTAAACATGAACAGGGAAACTTGATAATAAACATTGATCTATCCGGAATACAAAGATTTATTTATAACATTGTTTCGCGAGGAGCTCTAAAAAACCTTCGATCCCGCTCTTTTTTTATCGAACTCTTATGTGGTCATACGGTTAATCGTGTTATAAACAGTTTTAACCTGCATCATATCAATGTTCTTATAAATGGCGGCGGTAATGTAAAAATTCTATCAAGCAAACCTTCAAACCACAAAGAATTGCTGGATAATATCGACCGCGATATGAATTTATGGCTGTCTGAAGAATTCAACGGGAGGTTAAATCTTGTCCTTACGTCCGTAGAAACATCTGGCAGCGATATAAACGGCGACATTTCAAAGCTGCTTAATAAGATTTCGACTGAATCTTTTATAAAGAAAAACAGGAAATTCGACTCACTTATCCAGAGAGATGAGCTTCCATTTGTAGATAAAGAGAATCCTGGCTTCCAGCGTTGCGAGATATGCGGTAAGGACTTTACTTTTCAAGCTGGTCAAAAAGAAGCAGAGCATGAAGGAAGTCTGAGGTGTGCATTCTGTGACGTGTTGGTGCGCCTTGGAATGATTATTTCGAAGACAAAATATATCTATATTTCTGAGAAGGACATTAATCGCTCTTCTCAAATAAAGGTTGAGGATACTTTCTACTTTCTTTCAGATAAGAAAAGGAGTGATTTGCAGTGCGCCTGGGTCATTTTTGAAGACAAACAAGATTTTCATGATGACCTTGCTGCCTCAGAGAATACTTTATTTGCCAGAAACTATATAATAAAAAATGAGATGTTGCCAAAGGATGTCTATGAGCAAATTGATGAAAAAAAGAAAGAACTCAAGGTCATGCTGAAAAAGAGCGAGGATTCTATAGAGAAACAATGGCTAAGAGATGAGATTGATTCTCTTTCAGATGAACATCCTGCTATGCTCGAACACCTGGCTAATTCTTCGGAAGGAGCAAAACTCATAGGCGCATTGAGAATGGATGCAGATAATATAGGAAAAATTCTGTATAAAGGGTTTTATGGAAATGCCACCCTTGAAAAAGTCTCATCATTTTCACGAAACCTCAACTACTTTTTCAAGCTTTACCTGGAATCTACTTTCAAAACCGATACGAATAAGCAAAAGAAACGATTTATTCACGTGATCTATGCCGGAGGAGATGATCTTTTTGCACTTGGCGCGTGGAATGATATTGCCGAACTTTCGCTATGCATAAACAAAACTTTTGGGAAATATACCTGTCAAAATATAGACCTTGGGCTCAGCGCCGGTTTTACTATCCACAAGTCTAAATTTCCTGTAAGCAAGATGGCAGATTTATCATTAGTAGCTCTGAATTATTCCAAAGACAATTTGGAGCCGTGCTGGTTTTGCCGAAAAAAATGGCTTGAATGCCCCCTTTTTAGAAATGGAAACTGTCTCAGAAAAGATTCTGTTACGCCGTTTTTTACGGAATACAAGGCAGCTCTTAAATATAGACTCGATAAGGAGTTTATCCTGAAATATTCGTCCGAACCTTCCAGGCTGAAGTTGAGTTGCAAGCGAAAACGATTTATCAAAGAGTTACAAAGAGTTGAAGATGAAGTTGAAAAATTCATTGTTAAACCTTTTAAAATATTTACTGCGAATAATGTACCCCAGCGCCGCAGCGGTTTTATGCATAACGCCTTGAACATGCTTGAAGTGTGGTATTCAGACGGTCTTATCTACCTGCCTAAAATTGCATGGCTTTTGCAAAAGCAAAGAGAAGAATTGCAACGTATAATCGAAAAAGATACAAAAGAGTCTATGTATGATCTCTACGATCAACATCTTCACCTTGCCACACCCCGTATGCTGTCCGCACTTCACATTCCGCTATCGTGGGCAATATTGTTGATGAAAGAAGGAGGAAAAAAGAGATGAATCCGGAACCAATGGAAGATAAGCTTTTAAAACAATGGAACCTTAACACGGAAAAGGATATCAAGGCAAAAATATTCGAGAACTATACCGAAGGTGAAAAACTTACGGATATCCTTGACGGTGAAAAGCTTGTTGCATGCAGCTATGCGCTGGGCAAAATACTTGCGAGCTATAATGTTGGACTAAAGACAGCTCAGTTAAGACGGTTTTATGGATCATTGTTGAACATAAAAGCCTCTGCAAATCGTATCAGGGCAGAATCTGGGGCTGATAACGCATTTAAATCTAAGATTATTCCTCAAATACTAATGTTAAAGCCATTACTCGCGAATGCAAAGGCAAGACATCGACGAGCAATAACCCCTTTTTTTGAGGTTATGAATCCGTTGTTCGATGTTGTTAAGGATGGAGGTGATTACGATCGGTTTTGCGATTTTGTCGAAGCGATCGTGGCTTATCACAAATATTGTGGCGGCAAAGACTAAATTGTAGAGGAGATTTTTATCATGGGTCAAAACGGACAAAGGGTTTTCTTGGGAAAGGTGTTCTTTAGAGGTAAAATTATTCTCAGAACAGGCATGCATATAGGAGGTTCTCAGGAATCAATGCAGATAGGCGGCGTTGACTCTCCAATTATCAGGGACTCAGGAAACAATCTCCCTTATATTCCTGGAAGCTCCTTAAAAGGGAAACTAAGGAGCACTCTTGAAAAATTCGGAAAAAGGATCAAAGAAGGAAAAGAAGAGAAGTTGTCATCCAACAGGAGCATAGGAACATTCAGACAAAAGGTTTTTATCCATTGCTGTGAAGACATTCAGCTTGCTCTTAACTGCGAGGTCTGCCGCATATTTGGTGCAACTGGAGATGATCGGGAGTTTCAAAAAGGCAAAAAAGATCGGAGAGGCGATAAAGCCGGAAACTTTCCAGCATTACTAATGGTCAGGGATTCCCTTCTTGATGATGCTTTTATGCACCCATCCCGTCTCCTTACAGAGGTGAAAACAGAAACAGGGGTGGACAGGTCAACCATGGCGGCGAATCCGAGACAGGTAGAAAGGCTTTTGCCTGATACAGCCTTTATTTTTGAGATGGTCTATTCCGTGGAAAATATTATTTTGGCTGGAAAAGCTAAGACAGATTTTCCTGAAGCCAATCTCAAGACCGATCTGGACAATATCCTGACATGTATGGAGATAATTGAAAGTGAGGGAATAGGAGGACATACATCAAGGGGGTACGGGAAGGTGAATTTTGTGTTCACCGAATTTTTAGGAAGATCTCTTGACTATTTTAAGGGTAAAACAAAAAAGGAGAAAGGGAAATCTGATGGCGGCTTTTCGATTCAGGAAGCAAGAGGAAAGATAGATGAGATTGTAAAATTTCTAAAAGAGGAATCACGAAATGCTGTTTCTGGTTAAGTTAAACTTTAAAGGAGCGCTTGCTGTCGGAGGTAATGAGTTTGGAGAGAGCAATGTTCTCAGAGGCGCTGTTCATTCCGATACGCTATTTAGCGGCATTGTCAATCAATGGGTAAAGATACCTGCCGCATACGACATTGACCATCTGATTTCCAAGTTGAATTCCAATTCTCCGCCTTTTAGAATATCTTCTGCTTTCCCCTATCGCGGAACCGAATATTATCTGCCTATACCTCGCGGCACAGATGAATGGTACATGGACATATCAAAAGATGTCCCTTATCTCGAACTTTCGGATTTTCTCGAACTTGCAAATGGCAAAAGGGGTTGCCTTGCCAAGATTCCACGGAAAAATCCTGTTAATGAATTTATAACTGGTCATATATCACCAAGAGTGACCATAGATAGACTGGCAAATGTTTCTAATCCTTATCAACGCACTGGATGGAAAATAGCTGAAGGCAGCGGTCTCTATTGCCTTTTGGATATTCAGGACGAAACAATTAAAGGTACACTTGAATTATGTATCAGGATGCTCGGAGACGCCGGCATTGGGAGTGACAGAAATGTAGGATATGGAACTTTTGATCCAGAAATCAGTCCAATATCAGACGATTCCGACTGGACGGAACTGTTTCTTGATAGAACAGGCGAAGAGATAAGTTATTGTACGCTTTCACTCTGTTGTCCTGCTAATAATAGTGAGACTAAAGAGAATAGTGAGGCTAAAGAGGCCATTTCCTACGGGATCATTTCAAGAAACGGCTGGATACTTTCAAACTCATCTTTCGTGCAGATGCAACGAAAAGAATGCAAGATGTTTTCCGAAGGTTCTCTGTTTAAAAGTCCGATTAAGGGATGTCTGGCTGATGTTACGCCGTCTATTTTTAGACAGGAACATAATGTTTATCGCTATGGATTGGGAATGATGGTTGCAGGAGCTTGGTGAGATGGAAGAATCCACTGGACTTTTATCAGAAGTGGAAGAATTCCTGAATGACTATAGAAAAGACTTGTACAGCCTAAATGATGAGGCATGGTCGGTATTTCAGGAATGCTATAGAAGTATAGGTATAGACTATGAACATTCTTATGGTTTTTTTATCGATATAGGAAAGAAAATAGAATCGATGGAGAACTTCTATAATATTAAAGCAAAATCAGAAGAACTTGAAAAAGCAAGAGCAAACTGTCTTCTGGAATATTATCAACTTGCCAGTTGCAACCCAAATCATAACCAAAAATCAGATAAATGGAATTCTTTTGCAAACAAGGTTCAAGAAATTATTAATTTGAACGAATTGGCTGTAAGCATGTTGCTGGATAAAGCAAGCACTGCCTATGAAAAAATAATAACTTGTCCATATGGTAAACAGAAAAACAAAAACATCAATGCCTCATTATTCGAAAAAAAGGTTTCGGAGTTTTTTGATTGGCTATTCATAAGTGCGTTGGGAAGGGTGGATTTAACGGAAATTGAAACCTATCGCCTGCGGAGAGACTGGGTATACAAGGTGCGTGATGAATTTGATACCTTAGAAAAGTGCGGTTTCCCATTCAGGGACATACTTATTGAATGCAAAAATTTTGCACAACCCAGGTATCCATCATTAATGCAAGTATTTGTTTACACTTTGAGCTGTCAGGATTCAGAAATATCAAAAGTGCCTCTTTCTTTGCTAATAAGCCGAAAAAACCCTGACAGAGAGAGCACCATATGGAGAATAAGACGTGCTATATTTAACAAACCTATGAAGAAAGAAACCAGACTTATTCTCTTTCTGGATGACCACGATTTGGGCAAAATGTTAGAAAATAAACAGAAAGGGATTGACCCCGCATTGGTATTAAAGGAAAAAATAGCAGAACTGGAAAGATCGAATATTCAACATGGAGGAATTTGATGCCACAAAAAATCGAAGTGCCTAATATCACAGTCTTTGAAGGCTTGCTCGCTATCTGGAAGCAAAGAGACTACGATTTATATTTTTATTTTAACGAAATATTTGATAAGGCACTTACGGCCCTTAAATCAAGAATAAAGGCCAGCACAATCCAGTTGGCCACAGGAAATGAACCTGTCTATAAGGCAATGTTTCTTCCAGTTGGCTTTAAAATAGAAAATATTGCTCTTATCGCTGTCCTGTTCAGGCCGCTTCACTTGACGATAGCCTTTTCCGAAACAACGAGAGCATGTCATAGAAGCTATTTCCATATAGTAGAGAATAAAATAAAGCAATATTGCCCTTCCGTTATAATTGACAAAATTCCTCCTATAGCCAGCAACGATCACCACCATATGGAGAAAAAAATTAAAGAGTGGGCGGAGAAGATTAAGAATGAGCACAGATATTCGAAGGCCCAACTGGCCATTGATATTACCGGCGGTACCAAACCAATGTCCATTGGGGCACAGAATGCGGCCAAGTCGCTTGACATCCCAGCATTCTATTTGAGCGTTGATTACGATACAGATACACAACTCCCTATCCCGGGGACTGAATCATTAGTCGAGATGCAATGGTCATATACTGATCCGGACTTGGTCTTTGTCATAATGCCTTTTAGTAGCGAATTGGATTCGGTTTATGGGTGCATAAAAGAATCTGTTAAAGAGGTTCAATTACGATGTGTCCGGGTTGACGAAGAGATATTTTCCGGCGGTATTATGGAAAGAGTAAGAGGAAACATATACAAAGCAGGAATAATAATCGCAGAACTTTCAAAACATAATCCCAATGTCTATTTTGAACTTGGATTGGCATACGCCAAAAAGAAAAAGATAATTATGATCACACAAAAGATACAGAAAGTGCCTTTTGATCTCAAGCACTTGAGAATGGTCATATATAAGCCCAACGATATTAACCGCCTAAAAGAAAAGCTTAAGGCTGAATTAGTCGCTTTGAAATCTGCCTAACAAAATCAAAATTAGTGAACTGATGCTGAAACGGAGATGGAAAGATTGGTTATTTTTTTTAAATTGCAATGGGATTAGCAAATAAGCTTGAATATCATATGCTCCTCATTCGTGATCTCTATATGTTGAACAGTGCATTATCCTGTTTATCCTGTCAAAAACCAAAATAGAAAAATGGCAAATCTTTACCTGACAGAGCAAAACTCAATCCTCCGCAAAACAGGCGACCGCCTGATTGTGCAAAAGAAAGATGAAATTCTACCCAAAAACAAAGGAAAATACTACTTTTAGAAAGTGTTTTCGCTTACAGGCAGAAAATTTGGCGTCAACCATTCAAAATGACAGTTCATATATTCCCTTTGTTCTGGAGATATAGCCCACATGTTTTACCTTGTCTCTTACGACATACCCGACGACAAACGAAGAACCAAACTTGCCAAAACTATCAAAGATTTTGGAGACAGGGTTCAATATAGCGTTTTTGAGTGCATTTTGGACAAAAACCTTCTTGACAAAATGGCAGACAGAATAGATAAAATTGTTATTGAAAAAGAGGACAGCGTACGCATCTATTCCCTATGCGCAAACTGTGAAAGAGAGATCAGGGTTATGGGCAAGGGAAAGGTCACTAAAGAGCAGGCTGTGTATATAATTTAGATAGTTGTACGAAATTAAAAAAAGGCCAAAAAAAGGAGATGGGGCGAGAAGTGCAGGGAATAGAAGGGAAGGGACGAAGGGATTAGGGCTGTAGAGATATAGGAAAGTAGAGTGAAAAAGATGGGGAGAATAGAATCTTTTAGGGAGTTAACCGTTTGGCAAAAATCCCATCAGTTATTTTTGGATATTGCAAATGATATGGAATTATTTCTCAAAAAACGTGTTGCCTGGATCATAGCTGATCAGATATTAAGATCGAGCAGTTCTATAAGTGCAAATATTTCAGAAGGTTTTGGTCGAAGGAGCAGCGCTGACTTATTATTGACAAAGTCTGTTTGATATTGTAGATATCCAAAATAATAAAGGAGCATAAATAATATGCCAAGCGTTATAACATTTGATACATTGGCTTATGCCAAAAAATTGAAGGCAGCAGGAGTGCCTGATGAGCAAGCAGAGATACAGGCCGAGGCGCTAAAGGATATCATTAATACAGAACTGGTGACAAAACGTGACCTGACAGAAGCCAAAATAGAAATAATTAAATGGGTAGCCGGTATGCTGGTTGCTCAGGCCGCTATTGTGGCTACCTTGGTCAAGCTCTTGTAACCCACCATCAGCCCTGCCTCAACACAACGCCTTTCTTATATCCCCCATCGTTTTTACCATCTGAAACTGAGCCCCGATTAGAGCAGGGAATAGAAGTGAAGTGCAGGGATGTAGAGGGAAAAGATGTTAAATGCGTTATAAGCAAGATAAAAACAACTAAAAACGAAGATGTGTATATAATTTAGGTAGTTGTACGAAATTAAAAAAAGGCCAAAAAAAGGGGGTGGTTACAGGAAAGTCGTAATTATTTGTTATTGCTGATAAAAATTGTTGTTTACGATGGTGAATAAGGTGGTGAAGAGATGAAAAAAGAGACAAAAAAGAGAGGTTACAGAAAAGGCTATCCTAAGTATCTGTATTTATTGGCTGGAAAAAGGCTGCCCTCTGAAACTGAGACCTGATGAAGAGCTTTCTCGGGATAACATCCCGAGAGAAGAGAAAGAAATTTGGGGGACGGTTACGACTCGCTTGTACGCTAGCGAATAGTGTGATGCCATTTTT